>DASVOY010000666.1:0-11717 GCA_036383115.1 Allostellaceae bacterium | reverse complement strand
ACCACGACGGTCTCGCCGGGCTTGGGCTGGCCGATGTCGAAGAGGCCGATCCAGGCGGTGACCCCGGGCATGCCGACGGCGCCGAGATAGGCGGAGAGGGGTTTCAGGCTCGGATCGACCTTGCGCAGATTGCTGCCGTCGGAGAGCGCATAGCGCTGCCAGCCGACATGGCCGACGACGTTGTCGCCCGGCTTGAATCTGGCGTTCTTCGACTCCGTCACCTCGCCCACGGTCTCGCCGGTCATGACGTCGCCGATCTCGGCCTTGGCGGCGTAGGAGCGCGTGTCGTTCATGCGCCCGCGCATATAGGGATCGAGCGAGAGAAAGCGGTTGCGGACGAGCACCTGCCCGTCCTTGGGCGACGGCACCGGCGTCTCGACGATGCGGAAATCGCTCTCCTTCACCCAGCCGCTCGGACGGCTTGCGAGCAGCACCTGCGTGTTCTTCTCGGCCATGGGAGTCTCCCTTCGGGCTTTGTTTATCGCCTACGGTAGCGCGGCGACGGCACGCTCGTCGATGCTGCCATCCAATTGAACAGGCCGTCATGCCCGGCCTTGTGCCGGGCATCCACGTCTGTCGTCGCGCTGCTGCAAGGCATGGATGGCCGGGCCAAGCCCGAACATGACGCTTTACCGAAGGAACTCTTTCATGTGCTACGCTGGCGTGCCGCGCGCGGTGAAGTCGCCGCTCCCGACGCTGTCGCGGTAATGGTCAAGCGCCCAGCGCACGGAAGGGAAGGCGAGCTCGTCCCAGGGGATCTCGTCCCAGGCGAAGAGCTTGACCTCCAGGCTCTCGGGCCCGGCGGCGAAGTCCGGCTCGGTCAGGTGGGCGCGGTAGATGATCTGCACCTGGCTGATGCGGGGGATGTCGTAGACGGCGAGAAGCCCGTCGATGGTGATCCGCGCCTGCGCCTCTTCCCACGCCTCGCGCAAGGCGCCGGCGAGCGTCGATTCGTTGAGCTCGAGAAACCCCGCCGGCAGGGTCCAGTAGCCGCGGCGCGGGTTGATGGCGCGCCGGCACAGCAGGAACCGCTCCTGCCACAGGCACACCGCGCCGACGACGATCTTGGGGTTCTCGTAATTGATGAAGCCGCAATCGGGACAGACCATGCGCTCGCGGTTGTCGCCTTCGGGAATGGCGAGAACGCTGGGGCCGCGGCGGGCGGGGATGTCGGACATGGCTTCAACCTAGCCTCCGCGTCGTCGCCGCGGCAAGGCGATGGCGCCCGGCGCCATGGCTAACGACGCATGAGCGCGGCGACGCCCGGCAGCTCGCGGCCTTCGAGCCATTCGAGGAAGGCGCCGCCGGCGGTCGAGACGTAGCTGAGATCGTCCAGTACGTCGGCATGGGCGAGCGCCGCCACGGTGTCGCCGCCGCCGGCGACGCTCAGCAGCTTCTTCGCCCGGGTGAGAGCGGCCACGCGCTTCGCAATGGCTGTGGTGCCGGCATCGAAGGGCGGCGTCTCGAACGCGCCGACGGGGCCGTTCCAGACGAGCGTGCGGCTCTCGGCGAGGCGATCGCCGATCGCCTGCACCGTCCGGGGGCCGACATCGAGGATCATGCTGTCCTCGGGCACGCGGTCGATGGCGACCGTCTCGCTCGGAGCGCCCGCCTTGAATTCGCGCGCCACCACCGCGTCGACCGGCAGCATGAGCATGCAGCCCGCCCGCTTTGCCTGGTCGATGATGCGGCGCGCCGTGTCGGCCATGTCGCGCTCGCAGAGCGACTTGCCGACGGCGATCCCCTGCGCGAAAAGCATGGTGTTGGCCATGGCGCCGCCGATGATGAGCACATCGACCTTGCTGGTGATGAAGCTCAGGACGTCGAGCTTGGTCGAGACCTTGGCGCCGCCGACCAGCGCCGCGACGGGGCGCTGCGGCGTCTCGAGCGCGGCGGTCAGCGCTTCTAGCTCCGCCTGCATCAGTCGTCCGGCGGCAGCCGGCAGCAGATGCGCGATCGCCTCGGTCGAGGCATGCGCGCGATGGGCGGCGGAGAAGGCGTCGTTGACGTAGAGATCGCCGAGCGCCGCGAGCTTCTTGGCGAAGCCCGGATCGTTCTTCTCCTCCTCGGGATGGAAACGGAGATTCTCGAGGAGCGCGACCTGGCCGGGCTTGAGCGCCGCGACGACGCGCTCCGCCGCCGGGCCGACGCAGTCCTCGGCGAAGGCGACCGGGCGGCCGATCGCCTGCGCCAGCGGCTCGACCAGCGGGCGCAGCGAATAGGCGGGATCGGGCTTGCCCTTGGGCCGGCCGAAATGCGACATCACCACCACGCGCGCGCCGCACCCGGCGAGCTCGCGGATGGTCGGTGCCAGCCGCTCGATGCGCGTTGCATCCGTCACCCGCCCGTCCTTGACCGGCACATTGAGATCCGCGCGCAGCAGCACTCGCTTGCCGCTGGGATCGATGTCGTCGAGCGTGCGAAACTTCGGCATGGGGCGAGCATCCGTCTGGTGAGGAATTCCTCCTAGCGAACGCCTAGGCGGCCCGTCAATTTGCCCGAAGCGACGAGGGCTGGTGAGTCGACGGGTCTTGCCAAGATTGCGGGAGCGGATAGCCTATAGCGCATGTCGACCACGCTCGAACGGCTCGCCTACCGCGCCTCGCAGCGCCTGCGCGTCTCCTGGTATTTCGGGCAGAAATGGCTGAGCGCGCGGCTCACCGCGGAGGTGCCGGCGCCGCCCGAGCTCAAGGAGCGCATGCCCGACCGGGCGCGCATCTTCGCCGATCTGCGCGCGCTACTGGAGCAGGATTGGCGCAACATCGAGGAGGGGCATTACCGCCTGCCCGAAGGCGTCATCGCCGATCCGCTCGCGGCGCTGCAGAAGGCCGGGCGCTACTTCGCCGATCTGCGCCACGTCGATCGCCGCCGCCGCGCCGACGGCAATGACGAGGTGTTCCGTTCGACGCCGCCCGGGCGCTATCCGCGCTACTACCTGCAGAATTTCCATTACCAGACGGACGGCTGGCTCAGCCGCCACTCGGCCGAACTCTACGACCACCAGGTCGAGGTGCTGTTCGGCGGCGGCGCCGACGCGATGCGGCGGCAGGCGCTGGTGCCGCTGGGGCGCGTGCTGGCCGAGCGCGGGGTGCGCCGCTCCGCGCTCCTCGATCTCGCCTGCGGCACCGGCCGCTTCCTGCGCGAGGTCAAGAGCAACTACCCCAGGCTCGCGGTCACGGCGCTCGATCTCAGCCCGCATTATCTCGAGGTCGCGCGCGAGGCGCTCGCGCCGTGGTCGGACACCGCGTTTCTCGAAGCGCCGGCCGAGGCCGTCCCCGCGGCCGATGCAAGCTTCGACGTGGTCACCTGCATCTTTCTCTTTCACGAGCTGCCGGTGAGGCCGCGGCGGCAAGTGGTCGAGGAGATCGCGCGGCTGCTGAAGCCGGGCGGGGCGGCGATCCTTCTCGATTCGATCCAGCTCGGCGACGTGCCGGATTACGACGCGCTCGTCGAGTATTTCCCGCACGCCTTCCATGAACCCTATTACGCGCACTACGCGCGCGAGGATCTGGCCGCGCTGTTCGGCACGGCCGGGCTCAGGCTCGAGGAGAGCCGGATCGCCTATTTCTCGAAGGTGATGACCTTCCGCAAGCCGGGCTGACGGTCGGCGTCAAGCGTCGCCGAGCGGGACCCAGGGGATGCGCGCGACTTCGATGTCGTCATCGGCGAGCGCCCGCGCGTCTTCCTCGGTCGCCTCGCCATAGATGCCGCGCTCGTCGGCCTTGCCGCGGTGGATGCGGCGGGCCTCCTCGGCGAAGCGATCGCCGACGTAGTCGCAATTGGTCTCGACGTGGCGGCGCAGCTGCTGGAACATGCGGCGGAGCTGCTCGGGTGAGGGCGGGGCCGCCTCTGGCGCCGAGCGGGCGAGCCGCGGCGCCATGGGCGCCTTCCCGATCGCGGTGTCGCCGCAATCGGGGCAGCTGATCAGGCCGCGCCCGGCCTGCCGCTCATAGGCTGCGCCGTCGCGGAACCACGCGTCGAATTCGTGTTCGGCACCGCACCTGAGCTTGAATAGGATCATCTTCCTTAGAACCTCGTACCCCTTACCTACACGTCCTGCCGCGATTTGGCAAACTATGGGTTGAGCGCCAATGCAACCAACACCCGCCGCCCACCCCATCGTTCCATCCCCCTGGGTGCGGCGTTTCCTGCCCTTGATCCGCGCCGGCGGGCGCGTCCTCGACCTCGCGGCCGGCCGCGGGCGGCACACCCAACTGTTGCGCGAGAATGGTTACCAAGTCGTTGCGGTCGACCGCGAGGTCGCGGCGCTCGGCGCCGCGTTCGGCGCCGATCCCGGCTGCGCGATCGTCGCGCTGGACCTCGAGGCGGGCGGGCCGTGGCGGCTCGGCGAGGGTTATGACGGGCTCGTCGTCGCCAACTACCTGCACCGCCCGCTGCTGGCGGCGCTCCCTGCCGCGCTCGCGCCGGGCGGCGCGCTTATCTATGAGACCTTCATGATGGGCAACGAGCGCTTCGGCAGGCCCGGCAATCCCGACTTCCTGCTGCGGCCGGGCGAGCTGCTGACGGCCTTCATGGGCGTCCTGACGGTGGTCGCCTTCGAGCAGGGCGTCACCGCAACGCCGCGCCCAGCGGCGATCCAACGGATCGCGGCGGTGAAGGACGGGCTTCGCGCGGCTGCCGACTTAGACGAGCTTGGGCCGAGCGCGCGCGAACCGCCGTAGGCGCGACAGCAGCGTTCTCTTGTATTGCGGCGGCAGCACGATCAGGACGCAGGGTGGCACGGCGAGGACCGACCACAAGGCCGCCGTCGCGATGAGGCCCAAGAAGCCGCCCAGCGACAGCTCGAAGGCGAACTTGGCGACGAGGGCGCTCCACGCAAAGACCGGCACGCCCACGGCGAAACAGCGCATCAACTGCTGCGCAGCCGAAAAGCGGAAAAGCCGCTGCACCACGAAGGGCACGTAGAGCCCGATCCACAGGATCTCAGCGACGGCAAGGCTCAACGCCGCGGCGGCGACGCCGAAAAAAGGTATGAACGCCGCCGCGAGCGTCAGCCCGAGCGCCGCCTGCGTGCACCAGGCGACGGCAAGCGGCCGAGGGAAATTGGCATAGGTCAGCAGCATCAGCCCGGCCTGCCCGGGCGCCGAGAGCAGGATGCCGCCGAGAAAGGCGAGCACCAGCGCCCAATCGCCCACGACCGTGCCGTGTGTCCACAGGAGGAGGAACGGCCCGGCGGCCCAGAGGGTGAAGCCGCCGAACAGCCCGGCGAGGCCGGTGACGATCTTGCCGGTGATCTGATAGAGCTGCTGGCAGGCCTCGCGCTCGCCGCGCACTTCGTGACGCGCCATCTCGATGCCGCTGCCGACGGCAAAGGCGTAGGCGGCCTGACGGGCGAGGCCGGTGACGGTGCGCATGAGCGTGTAGCCGATGATGGGCACCGCCGCGACACCGAAAAGCTGAAACAGCATGATCGGGCCACTCTGCACCAGCGCCATGACCAGCGGCGCGGTGAAGAAGAGCAGCGCCTGCGGCATGATGCGCCGCAGCTCCGCGAGGCTCGGCACCGCCAATCCAATGGTGATGTCCTCGTAGCGGCGGCGCAGATCGACGAATACGCCGGTCAACACCATCATCTGGATGATCGGGAAGCAACTCGCGACGACGAGTGGCGGCATCCTGAGCGCGAGAAGCGCGGCGACGGTGACGAGCAATGTGGTCAGGTGGATGGCGAAGACGCACTCGCCCCGGGTGAACTCGCCCTGGGCGCGGTAGATGGTTACCAACGTCTCTTCCCAGAACGACAGCGGCACCGGGAATGCCACCAGCAGCAGGCAGCCGAGGAACGCCGCCTCGGTCATGCCGCCGGTGCTCAGCCCGCCTTTCAGATGATAGGCGAGGATGAGGCCGAGTCCGGCAACGACGACGATGGCGCCGACGCCGAGCGTGCAGCACAGCGACTTGCGGAGCTCGCGCCGGAACGCGTCGTGATCGTGGCGTGCGACCAGCTCGATGAACCGGTTGCCGAAATACGAGGTCAGTCCCAGGTTGCAGCTGGCGAGAAAGGTGGCAAGAGCGACGATAACGATCCAATCCTTGTAAGTCTCCGGCCCCCACACCGCGAGATAAAGCGGAACGAGCAGCAGCATCCAGCCGATGCGGACCAGCTGATTGAACAGCTGAGCGAAATAGTTGCCGGCGAGCCGGTAAGATGCGCGAGGTTTGCTCTTGGCCCGCACGATCGGCAGCTCTTCAGTGGGCGAGTCGCTCGTCATTTGTGGGTAAACGTCCTGGCACATGAACCGGCTGCCCACGAACGCGCGGGAGGCACTAATGTTCCGTGCCGTCGACAGCGGCAGTTGCGCGCGACGCCAGCAAATTATCCACCGCCGCATCGCCCGTTGTGACGGCTGGACGGGTGGTGGGCGGCGAGGCAGGATGGCGCCATGGACGACAGAACCGTGGCGCACGCAGCATGCTGACACGCCGCTCGGTGCTGGGCAGCATCGCCGCCGCACCGGCAATCTTGCGCGCCGGCGCGGCGTCGGCCGAGCCCGGCCCGCCACGACAGGCGCGGGCAGCCGGGATGACGACGCTGGCATACGCCGACGATTTCGACTCGATGTCGACGATCGATGTCACCGGCAAGGCGAAGGCGCACGGGCAATACAAGTGGTACAACGCTGGCGACTACGCCGGGCCGCGCAACGCCTATTCCGTCAGGGACAGCATGCTGACGATAGCCGTGCCCGCCGGCGGCGCCGCGGCCGAGATAGGCACTTGCAACGCGCGCCACGCCGGAGTCAGCTTCCAGTATTTCTATGCCGAGAGCCGCTTCGCCTGGGAACCGGTCGACAACAACTGGCCGTGCTTCTGGGGCATCTGCATCGAGCATTTCGACGGCACCGGCGACGGCGGGCTCGGAATGGAGCTCGACGTCGTCGAGATGGGCGGTCGCTCCTTCATCCCCGGCTCGGGCTCGTCGCCGGGCATGCTCACCACGCTTCATACGACGGCTCCCGGCGCGCCGACCGTCAACAAGCACAGCTTCGGCGTCAAGCTCGACTTCGATCCAAAGCAGCTCAACACCTACGGCGCGCTGTGGGTGCCGGGCCGAGTGATGTGGTATTTCAACGACCGGCTGATCTCCTCGTATGATTATCATCAGCCCTATTGGGACGGCCCACACAACCATATCGCCCTCGGCTTCGGCAGCAACGGCGCATGGCCGAACTCCTCGCCGCCGGCATGGAAGATGCACGTGGACTGGGTGCGGATCTGGACCGGCAGCATGAGCTCGATCCGCCGCAGCTGAGCCGCTCGAGAAGCAAGGGTCGGAATAGCATGGGAACGGCGCATCCGCTCGCCGGTTGATCGGCGCCTCGTCCTCCTGGAACCCGCCGGTTCTGGCGCCTGTTTGTACGCGCGACTTCTTGGCGATGGCGGATCCGAGGTTCGATATGGCGGTTGCGGCGGGTGCCTCAGCATTCCCGCGGGAGAGCGCTCGCGTGGAACGCGGCACCGCCTTGGTGCGCGTTGCCACGCGCGGCGCGGTCACCGACATCAGAAGCTTTGGCGGCGCGCCATATTACATATGGCGGAATCTGGCTCGGCTGGGCGTCAATGTCGTGGCTCACGACACGCCCATGCATCTTGGCTTCCCGCTCAGGCGGCTGGCCTGGAACCTGCGTCAGCTCGCGGCGGGCCGCGGTGTGCGCGGTTACATGTTCTCCAATGATTTTCTCGAATTTGCCTGGTCGAATTCGCCGCCGGTCGAGCCCGGAGACTTGGTCCTGAACTACTGCAATTTTTATCCAGAGAGCCTGCTGAGGCGAGCAGAGCGCGGCGATATTTCATTGTTCTACTACATGGATCTTACGCTCCACGAGTTGTTCAACGAGTGGGGGCCGGCATCAAGCAAGTCGTGGTGGCTCGGGCGCGGTTCCCAGGCGGAACGTGCCGTCGCGTTCGAACGTCGCGGATACCTCGCTGCCCGCAAGGTCATCACGCTGTCGCGCCGCTCCGCCGACGTGCTCGCGTCCCGCTACGGCATCGATCCCGGCAAGATCGTGACGATCGCCCCGGGTGCCAATCTCGACGATGACGAGGTCGAGCGGGTCCTCGACCGGACCCGGCCGACAGGGGATTTCATCGTCGGCTTTGTCGGCATGGACTACCGGCGCAAAGGCCTGCTCAAGCTTGCGTCGGCCGTACTCGACGTCAGAAGGACCGGCGTTCCCATCTCGCTCCGCGTCATCGGCGCGCGCCCGCGCGAATTGGAAGACACGCCGGGCATCGACCTGGTCGGCGAGGTCAACAAGACCAAGGAAATGGGTCGGCTTATCGAGCTCATGGCTGGCTGTCATCTCGGCTGCCTGCTGTCGCAAGCGGAAGGACTGCCCATCGCCTTGGTCGAGTTCCTTCGCCTCGGCGTTCCGGTCCTGGGCACGAGCGTCAACGGCATCCCCGACGTCGTCACCGACGAGGTCGGCATTCTGGTCGAGCCGACGGCGACCAGCGAGGAGATCGGCGCGTTGTTGTCGAGGCTGGCCCAGCAAGGTTCCGAATACCGCCGGCTGCGCGCCGGGGCCGAATCCGTGCGTCACCGCGCGAGCTGGCGGCGGGCGGCGGGCGAGTTGCACGCGGCGATGTTGAGCTAGACCCTCGCGTTCCCGGCGAGACGCGGCCGAGCCGTTCGCGCGGCGCGTTTGGAACTTTGCGGCGGGTTAACCGTTGATTGGCCGCAATCACCTGCCGGCGACCGGAGGATCTTCGAGCTGTCGCCGGGCGCCGACGTGACCTACACGGCTTTTCCGGCACACTGATAGACGAAGATGCTCCTACGCGCTGCACAATACAGGGCCGCAAGCCTGCTTAATTCCTTCGTCGATGCCGACACGGTGTCGCGTGTCGCCAAATACATGTTCCTCGCCGAGCTGCTACGCGACAGGAAAATCGAAGTCATCCTCGATGTCGGTGCGAACGTCGGCCAGTTCGCTCAGGCGATGAGGCATATCGGCTACAAGGGCCTCATCGTCAGCTTCGAGCCGCAAGCCGAGGAGTTTGCCCAGATCACCAAAGCAATGGCGGGCGACGGCAAGTGGACGGGTTTCAACGCGGCGCTGGGAGAGACGGACGAGACGCGGGAAATCTATCGCATGGAGTCCACCGTTTTCTCGTCTTTCAATCGGCCGAGCTCGGATGCGACGCGGCAATTCGAAGCGGGCAACAGAGTCGTCGAGGCACGTCCGGTCCCCGTGCGCCGGCTCGACAGCGTGTTGACGGGGCTGTCCTGCACGCGGGACCTGGCGCGGACATTCCTCAAGAGCGACACGCAAGGCTACGAACTCCAGGTCTTCCGCGGCCTCGGCGAGATGCTCCCCTCGATCGGTGCCATCCTGTGCGAGATCAGCTCGGTGCCGATCTACGAGAGGACGCCGCATATGAGCGACGTCCTGCGGTTCTTGCGCGGTCAGGGCTTCTTGCCGGCCTGCTTCTTTCCGGTCAATCGCCTGGCGAATGGCGGCGCAGTCGAATTCGACTGCATTCTGACGAACGCCGGAGCCGCGGCGCCCTGATCCGCGCAATTCATGCTCCGCGCAATTTATGATTCTAGCCGGGCGACGGGCGCTTAATTTCCGCTTAACCATACCGGGCTAGCCATGGTGGACGCATTCCTCCCACGGGCCGGTCGTCCATGAATTGCCTTCAGCTCCATCCCCTCGCCGGCGGCCTAGGCGCCGAGGTGGTCGGGTACGACTTCGAGCGGCACCCCGATGAAGGCATCGCGCAATCGCTGAGGAGGGCCCTCCTCGAGCACGGGCTGCTGCTCGTGCGGGCCACGCCGCCGGACCCGCCGAGGCAAATCGCGTTCACGCGCCTCTTCGGCGCGGTGATGCAGACCTGCTCGCCGCGCACCCGTTTTCTCCCGGCTTTCCCCGAGATCGTCCGAGTGTCCAATCGCCAGGAGCAAGGCCATCTCAACGTCGGCCAGTATTGGCATTCCGACGGCGCCTATCTCGCCGATCCGACCGCGATATCGATCCATCACGTCGTCATCGCGACCGAGGACGGCCACACGCTCTATACCGATTTGGCCGCAGCCTATGCGCGCCTGTCGCCGGAAGAGGCAAGGCGGCTCTCACGCCTGAGGACGCGCTCGCAGACCGGCGTGACCCATCCCCTGGTCGTGACGCATCCGGTGACGGGTCGCCGAAGCCTCTATGTGAACCTGGACCCCGCGGCCGCCATCATCGGCGAATCCGGCGAGGAGGCAGCCGGGGCACTGGAGCTGTTGCGCGGACATCTCGACCGCGAAGGAACATGCTACCGCCACCAATGGCGCAGCGGCGACATGATCGTGGTGGATAATTTCGCCGTCGCGCACCACGCCACGCCGGCCGATCCTCGCGCCCTGCGCGTGCTGCACCGAACGGCGATCCACGGCCCGTCCGTCTGGTGGCGGCTCGAAGCCGAGCGCGGCGGTCGCATGGCTGCCGGCCAATCCGCCCGGCGAGCGTGAGCTCATAAGCGGCGGCATTCGCCGCTCGTCACGCGCCTCATTCGCGGCCGGCGCGCCACCCGCGCCGGCCAAATCAGCCTCGGTCGAACCGATAGGCCTGGCCCGCATTCGCCGCCAAGCGCCGGACTTTGGCGCGCGCGTTCCGATATTGTCGTGCGCGGTCAGCCGCTTGGCCGACAGGTGGCGCGTTGACCCGGCGCGGGGCGGCAATCGGACGCAGCCAGCGCGGGCACTTTTTCGCTCTCGTTAACCATCTCGCCCGCTTATCGGCGCTCCGCGCGCCGCGATGATTTCTGTCTGATTTCATCACGCAACAATATGACCCGCCGGTCTTGGCCTCCTTACTCGCGCGTAAGGAGCCGCCGCCAAATTTAAGCCCGGCGCTTATAGCGCACGAGTTGCTTTTGTATTGGGGAGAACCTCTCATGGCGTTTGATCCTAATAATCCGACCGGTTCAGGAATGGTCCTGACATTCGATGATGAATTTTCGAGCGTGAGCTGGTCCGCGGACGTGGCCGCCACTCATTCAAAGTGGAACGACCACGGCAGCAATCCGGGCCTTGCGTTGGAGTCGGCCTCCGACTCGGCACTGTCGCTGAGCAACGGTGCCCTCACCATGACGGCCACCAACGACGGCAGTGGCTGGAAGTCTGGATTCTTTCAGTCGGTGAACACGTCCGGCCAGGGCTGGACGCAGAAGTACGGATATTATGAAGCCGATATCAAGATGCCGGCCGGGCAGAATGCATGGCCGGGCTTCTGGCTCTATCACACGAGCGGTCCGGCCAGCGAGATCGACATCGTCGAGACCGGCGGAACCGCGCACGAGACCACTTGGGCCGGCACCGTCCACGACGGTTTCGGCGCCCAGAACGGCAACAACGTGCAGAATGCCGGGGTCGATCTTTCGGCCGCCTATCACCGGTACGGGATGCTGTGGGATCCCAACTCCTCCAACATCACCTGGTATCTCGACGGCAAGCAGGTGATGACGGCGCCCAAATACAGCGACACCGATCAGTCGCCGATGACAATGATCCTCAACCTGGCGGTCGCCGATGCCGGCGGCGGCAATACGCCTCTGGCCATGTCGGTCGATTACGTCCGCGTCTATCAGTTTGCGAGCCAGAACCCGACCGCCGTGCAGGCCGACGCGGCCTCGCCCGCGCCGGGCAACAGCGACCCCGTGGCGCTTGTCGACGCGCTCGGACACACGTCAGGCGGCGCCGGCTCGAC
>DASVOY010000665.1:0-3011 GCA_036383115.1 Allostellaceae bacterium | reverse complement strand
CGACGAACTGGAGGAGGTCGAGGTCGAAGGCTATCGCGCCTGGCTGCCGGCGAGCGAGGCAGCGGATTCGTGGCCACCGGCGCAGGGGGTGGTGCGACTGCTGCCGCACTTCGACTGTTACCTCATCGGGTGCCATCCGCGTGATCGGCTGGTTCCGGATGCTTGGGCCAAGCGGGTGTTGACGCGCGGCAGCATCGGAAATCTGCCGCTTCTTGTCATCGATGGGGTGGTGGCCGGCGTATGGCAGCGGCGACGGCGGGGGCGACGCCTCGATATACTGGTCGAAGCCTTCCAGCCGCTGAGCGCCGAGCAGCAGCGGAAGCTGGAGGCAGAGGTCATGCGTATTGGGGTGATTGTGGGGGCGGAGAGTGCCCTCTCTCTGGGCGCCATCGATGCCCGGCCTCACCTCTAGCAGGAGAATGGAGAACGCAACCCTCGTTTAAAGGGGTCAGGCGGAGACGAGGGCGTCGGCTTCGACGAGCATCGTTTCGCCGTTGCGTTTTTCGAGGTGGATGACGCTATCGAGGCCTTGCTCGAAGGTGTCGTCGTGGCTGATGACGATGAGCTGGTCGAAGCCGCGCACACGACGGATCTGGTCGGCGAGGTTGCCGCGGCGCTCGTCGTCCATATTTTGGGTGGGCTCGTCGAAGAAGGCGATGTCGAGCCGGGTGAGGCTGCGCAGGAGCGCGAGACGGACGGCGAGGGCGGCACTCATCTGCTCGCCGCCGCTGAGCTGGGCGAAGGTGCGCTCTTTGCCGTCGCGACGGAGGATGATCTCGTAGTCGGCCTCCCAGGAGAGCTGGGCGGAGCGGTCGCCCATGATCTCGCCGAAGATGCGGTTGGCTTCGATGGAGATCTGGCGGAGGAGGGCCTTCATGATGTTGGGGCCGGCCTCTTTGATGGTTTCGCGGAACTGTTGGAGCATCTCTTCGGTGGCTTTGAGCGAGTCGCGCTCGTCGCCGGCGGCGCGCAGGTCGTCGAGCAGGGCTTCGACGCGGGCGATCTCGCGCTGGAGCTGGGCGCTTTGCTCCTGGGTATGGCGCAATTCTTCGGTGGCGCGGCCACGCTCGGCGCCTAGCTCATCGACCTGCTGGTTGACGCGCTGGAATTCAGCCGGATCAAAGGTGGCGCGGGCGGCTTCGTGGGCGGCAGTGGCGCGGTCTCGCTCCTGGCTTGTGGATTCGGCGGCATGTTGGGCTTCGCGGGCGGCCCTCTCATGCTCGGGCAGTCGCTGCGCGGCCTGCTGGTATTGCAAGTGGCGGTTGTGGGCTTCGCGGGTGCGGTCGATGGTCTCGTGCAGGGTGTGCAACTCGTCGTCGAGCGTGGCGAAGGGGCGCAACTCGTCGTCGAGGGCGGCGCACTGGGCTTGTAGCCGGGCGGCGGCGGCTTCGTGAGCGGCAAGGTTCTTTTCGTGTTGCGGGCGCTCGCGAGCGATGTGCTGTAGCGACGCACTCTCGGCACGCGGATCGCCGAGCATCTGGAGATCGGCTTCGATGGTCTCTACGGTCTCGGACGCGGGTGCCAACTCGCGGAGCTGCGCCTGGACGGCTTGCATTTCCTGGGAGAGAGTTTCGCGGCGCTCGCGGCTGCGCTCAAGCTCAGCCTGGCGGGGGGCAATTTCGCGGAGGCGCTTGTCGGCGTCGTCGCTCTCCTTGAAGAGAGTCTGGGCGGTGACGAGGTCGTCTTGAGTGGGGGCGCCCGCGAGCCAGGAGGTGATCTCGTCGCGCTCGCCGGTGAGCTGGGCTAGCTGCTCGTCGATCTCGGCCAGACGCTCAGTCTTCTCACGCTGCTGCTCCTGATATTCGGGTAGGCGATCAAGATACTGGCGCACTGTGCGGGCGTGCTCCAGCGCGGCGGCAGCCTCGGCGAGACGGGCGCGGGAAGGGACGAGGGCGGCTTCGTCTTCTTCGATGAGGCGGTCAAAGTAGGTAGTGAGGCTGTTTTCGCCGCGCTGACGAATGTTGAGGCAGGGTTCGCGGAGGAAAGGGCACTGGCCGGCGCCGGACTGCTCGCGTGAAAGCTGATTGTGCTTCTGGCGGGCTTCGAGGTCCTGCACGACGCGCTGGGCCTCGGCATGCTCGGCCTCGCGGGCGGGGGTCTGCTCGGCTATGGACTGTGAAGCGAGCAGCTTCTGGACGTTGTCGTGCGCCTTGGCCGCTGCTTTCGCGGCTTTATCGCGGTTCTGGGTGGTCTTTTCGAGGTCGACGGCGATGGCCTTGAGGCGGCGCTCGCGCTCGGCGCGGTGGGCGCGGACATCCTGCAGGAGGGAGACGCGGGTGCGGCGTTCCTCAAGGAGGTCGGCGAGGGGGCGCAAGGATTCGATCTGCGCGACGAGGCGCTCACCTTCGGCGATGCCGGCGTCGAGGTGGGCGATCTCCTGCTCGATGCGGTCGCGCTGGCGCTGGCCTTCTTCGAGGCGCTGGACGGCGCGGCGGGCCTGCTCACGCGCGTGCTCCAACTCGGCCTGACGCTGGAGAGCGGGAACAAGGGAGACGATGCGCTGCTCAGCTTCGCGGGCGCTATCGAGCTGGGTGCGGGCGTGCTGGCGGTCGCGCTGGACGCCTTCGAGCTGCTGGGCGACGGCGGCGCGCTGGCGTAGCAGGGTGTCGCGCTCGCGGGCGCGCTGGTTGGCCTGGGCGAGCTGTTCCTGGGCGGCGAGATGGGCGGTGTAGCCGGCGCGGGTCTCGTCGCAGATACGCACGGCGGCGCGGGCTTCCTCCAACTGGACATGGGTGTCGCGCAAGCGCTCGGCGGCGGACTGCGCGGCGGCTTCGGCGACGCGGGCGGCGCTTTCGAGGCGGGTGACCTCCTCTTGCCGGCGACGGAGGGCGGCGCGCCGGGCCTCGGCGTCGCGCGCGAGCTGCTGCACTTCGGCGAGGCGTAGCACGAGGGATTGCTCACGGTCGGGCTGCTGGGTCAGTTGGTCGCGCCAGGAATCGAGCTGGCCGGTCTCGCGCTCAAGGTCGGCGATGCGTGTCTCGACAACGCGGCGCTCATCCTGGAGATAGTTG
>DASVOY010000664.1:0-2582 GCA_036383115.1 Allostellaceae bacterium | reverse complement strand
CGCCCTATTGGCCGCCGATGTGGCGGTCGTGGTCTGCGAGCCGGAAACAGAGCGGGTCCTCACCTTGAGCCCGCTCTTCAAGTTTCTGGACGAGCACCAGATCCCGCACATGGTCTTCATCAACAAGATGGATACCGCCTCCGCGCGGGTCAGCGAGGTGATGGCGGCGCTCCAGTCGGTGTCGCAGAAGCCGCTGGTACTGCGCCAAGTGCCGCTGCCCGATGCCGAGGGCAAGGTCACCGGCTATGTCGATCTCGTCAGCGAGCGCGCCTATCGCTACAAGCCCGGCCACGCCTCCGACCTCGTCAAGGTGCCCGACGACGTGCTCGAAGAGGAGCGCGTGACGCGCGCCGGGCTGGTCGAGAAGCTCGCCGATTTCGACGACAAGCTGCTGGAACAGCTGCTCGAGGATGTGCAGCCCTCGAAGGAGGAGATCTATCGTCACCTGACGCAGGATCTGAGCCGCGACCTCATCGTGCCGGTGTTCCTGGGCTCGGCGCTCCACGAGCATGGCGTGCGCCGGCTGCTCAAGGCGCTGCGCCACGAGACGCCGACCGTGGCCGAGACCGCGGCGCGGCTCGGCCTGCCGGAAGGCACGACCGACACGGTGGCGCAGGTGATCAAGACCTATCACGCGCCCCATTCCGGCAAGCTCTCGGTGGTGCGCGTGTGGAGCGGCCAGGTGACCGACGGCATGAGCCTCAACGGCGTGCGTGTCGCGGGCGTGCTGCGCCTCACCGGCGCCAATCAGGAAAAGCGCGCTTCGGCCGCCGCCGGCGAGGTGGTGGCGCTGGCGCGGATGGAAGGGATCGGCACGGGCACCGTGCTGTCGGGCGGCGCCGCGCCGGAAATGCCGCGGCCGCCCGTGCCGAAGCCGGTCTACGGCCTCGCCATCGCCGCCGAGAAGCGCGCCGATGACGTCAAGCTCACCGGCGCCGTCGCCAAGCTCGTCGAGGAGGATCCGACGCTCGTGCTCGAGCAGAATCCGCAGCTGCAGGAGATGGTGCTGTGGGGCCAGGGCGACATTCACTTGCAGATCGCCATGGACCGGCTGCGCAGCAAGTACAATCTCCAGATCGTCGCCAAGAAGCCGCAGCTGCCCTACAAGGAGACGATCCGCAAGGGCACGGCGCAGCATGCGCGCTTCAAGCGCCAGTCGGGGGGCCATGGCCAGTTCGCCGACATCCAGATCGAGGTGAAGCCGCTGCCGCGCGCCACCGGCCACACCTTCACCAATTCGGTCGTCGGCGGCGCCATCCCGCGCAATTACATCCCCGCGGTCGAGGACGGCGTGGCCGAGTTCCTGCGCCACGGGCCCTTGGGCTTTCCCGTGGTCGATGTCGCGGTGAACCTGATCACCGGGCAGTTCCACGCCGTCGACAGCTCCGACCAGGCCTTCAAGACGGCGGCGCGCATGGCGATGACCGAGGCCATGCCGAAATGCGATCCGGTGCTGCTCGAGCCCATCCATTTCGTCGAGATCTCCGTGCCGAGCGCCTTCACCTCGCGCGTGCAGCGCCTCGTCTCGGGCCGGCGCGGCCAGATCCTGGGCTACGACGCCAAGCCGGGCTGGGACGGCTGGGACCTGGTGACGGCCAACCTGCCGCAGTCCGAGCTCCACGATCTCATCGTCGAGCTGCGCTCGGTCACGCTCGGCGTCGGCACCTATACCGATCGCTTCGACCATCTGCAGGAATTGACCGGCAAGCTTGCCGAGCGGGTGCTGGCGGGACGCGGCGAGCAGGCGGCGCAGTAGCAACCTCACGCCACCGAAGCCATATTGCCCGGTCGCGCGGGAGTGATTTGCCGTGACCGGGCGCGGGCGCTATGTGCTTGCCCAGAGGCGAGATTCCGAGGAGAGAGCAATGCTGATCAAGCGCAAGCGCGGCTGGGAGATGCGCGAGAGCGAGGCGACGCCGGAGGCGGTGTTTCACGACCGCCGGCGCCTGGTGAAGGCGATGGGCTTCGGCGCGCTGATCGCGGCCACGGCCGCCGACTTGGCGGCAGGCGACGCGCTGGCGGCGCCTGAGGCCGATCCCTCGGCCGGGCTCTATCCGGCCAAGCGCAACCCGCGCTATGTGCTCGATCGCCCGATCACCGACGAGAAGCTCGCCACCACCTACAACAATTTCTACGAGTTCGGCTCGCAGAAGACCATCGCCGCCGACGCGCAGGCGCTCCCGGTGCGCCCCTGGACGGTGGCGATCGACGGCATGGTGGCGAAGCCGATGACGCTCGGCATCGACGACCTCCTGAAACGCGTCGCGCTCGAGGAGCGGCTCTATCGCCATCGCTGCGTCGAGGCGTGGTCGATGGCGGTGCCGTGGAGCGGCTTCCCGCTCAAGGCGCTGGTCGATCTCGCCCAGCCGCTCGGCTCGGCGAAATACCTGCGCATGGAAACCTTCCGCGATCCCAAGGTCGCGTCAGGGCAGAAGCAGTTCTGGTATCCCTGGCCCTATGTCGAGGGCGTCACCATGGCCGAGGCGACGAACGAGCTCGCCTTCCTGGCCACCGGCATGTACGGCAAGCCGGTGCCGCGCCAGGACGGAGCGCCGCTCAGGCTCGCGTTGCCGTGGAAATAC
>DASVOY010000663.1:0-22946 GCA_036383115.1 Allostellaceae bacterium | reverse complement strand
ACGACGATCTCGCCATCGATTCGCCCTACAACAGCTACGCCAACAAGGGCCTGCCGCCGACGCCGATCGACAATCCCGGCTTGGCCGCGCTGCAAGCGGTGATGCATCCGGCTCCCAGCGACGAGCTCTACTTCGTCGCCGACGGCACCGGCGGCCACAGCTTTGCCCGCACCCTCGACGATCACAACCGCAACGTCGCCCGACTGCGCAAGCAGCGCGCGGCCGGCGAGGAGCAGTAGCGCCGTCCAGGCTCCGTTGTTGCCGCCGGCCTCCGCGGGTATAAACCCGTGGATCGCTCCCGATCGAAGGTGCCGCGCGTGACCGTCTCCAGCATGACCGGATTTGCCCGCGCCGACGGGCATGAGGACGGTGTCTCCTGGGTCTGGGAGCTCAAAAGCGTCAACAGCAAGTCTCTCGACCTGCGCTTCCGCCTGCCGCCGGGCCTCGAATCCCTCGAACTGCCGCTCCGCGCGAGCCTGGCGCAGCGGCTGAAGCGCGGCGCCTTGTCGGTGACCCTGACCCTGGCCCGCGCTGCCGCGGCCGGGAACCTGCGGGTCAACCGCGAGGCGCTGGCTCAGGTCGTGGCGTTGGCGCGCGAGCTCGTCGCGGACGGGAGCGCGGCAGCGCCGCGCGCCGATGGGCTTCTGGCGCTGCGCGGCGTGCTCGAGAGCGGCGAGGAGGATGAGGACGAGGCGCGCCGCGAGCGGCGCCGGGCCGCGCAGCTCGCCAGCTGGGAAAAGGCGCTCGACCGGCTCGTCGCGATGCGGACGGCGGAAGGGGCGCGGCTCGTCCCGGTGCTCGAGGCGCGGCTGGCCGAGATCGCGCAGCTCGTGGCTGCGGCCGAGGACAGCGCCGCCGCGCAGCCCGAGGCGCTGAAGGCGCGGCTCCGCGACATGGTGGCGGCGCTGCTCGATGCGTCGCCCGCCTTGCCGCCGGAGCGTCTCGCCCAGGAAGCCGCGCTCCTCGTCGGCAAGGCCGACATCCGCGAGGAGATCGACCGCCTTTCCGCCCATATCGTCGCGGCGCAGGAGCTGCTCGCCGAAGGCGGCGCGATCGGGCGGCGTTTCGATTTCCTCTGCCAGGAGTTCAACCGCGAGGCCAATACGCTCTGCTCGAAATCGGCCGATGTTGCGCTGACCCGCAGCGGCCTCGCGCTCAAGGCGGCGATCGAGCAGCTGCGCGAGCAGGTGCAGAACATTGAGTAGGTGCCGGCGATGAGCGACATCACCCGGCGCGGCATCCTGCTGGTGCTGTCCTCGCCCTCGGGCGCCGGCAAGACCACCATCACGCGCGAGCTCGTCGCGCGTGATCCGCTGCTGGACATATCCGTCTCGGTGACGACTCGGCCGCGGCGCAAGGGCGAGATCGATGGCAAGCACTACCACTTCATCACGCGCGAGCGCTTCGACGAGATGGTGCGCGACGGGCAGTTGCTGGAGCATGCCAGCGTCTTCGGCCATTTCTATGGCACGCCGCGCGCGCCGGTCGACGCGGCGCTGAGCGCCGGGCGCGACATCATCACCGACATCGACTGGCAGGGGACGCAGCAGCTCAAGCAGACCGTGCGCGCCGACCTTGTCGCGGTTTTCGTCCTGCCGCCGAGCATGGCGGCGCTCGAGGAGCGGCTCAAGACGCGGGCGCAGGACAGCGACGAGGTCGTGCGCGGCCGCATGGCGAAATCCGCCGACGAGATGAGCCACTGGCCCGAATACGACTACGTCTTCGTCAACCGCGACATCGCCGAGAGCGTGCGCCAGGTGCAATCGATCCTGACGGCGGAGCGGGTCCGCCGCGAGCGCCTCCTCGGCCTCGCCGAGTTCGTCAACCGCCTGCGAGGGAGCCAGCCATGACCGCGCTGCCGGATTATGACCGCTATGACGGGCTCGGGCTCGCCGCCCTGGTGCGGCAGCGCGAGGTCACGGCGGGCGAGCTCCTCGATGCCGCGATCGAGCGCGTCGAGCGCCGCAATCCCGCCATCAATGCCGTCATCTACAAGATGTACGACGAGGCCAAGGCGGCGATATCGGCGGGATTGCCGGCGGGTCCCTTCGCCGGCGTGCCCTATCTGCTGAAGGATCTCGGCACCTTCTATGCCGGCACGCCGACCACCGGCGGCTCCAGGTTCTTCCGCGATTTCGTCGCCGACCACGACAGCGAGATCGTCGCGCGCATGAAGCGCGCCGGCCTCGTCATCTTCGGCAAGACCAATACGTCGGAATTCGGCCTCTCCACCTCGGTCGAGCCGCTGCTTTACGGCGCCACGCGCAACCCCTGGAATCTCGGCTACAGCGCCGGCGGGTCGAGCGGCGGCGCGGCGGCCGCGGTCGCTGCGGGGATGCTGCCGATGGCGCACGCCACCGATGGCGGCGGATCGATCCGCATCCCCGCCTCGTGCTGCGGCCTCTTCGGGTTGAAGCCGACGCGGGCGCGTACGCCGATGGGGCCCGATGTCGGCGAGGGCTGGAATGGCGCCAGCATCGCGCATACCGTCACGCGCTCGGTGCGCGACAGCGCGGCGCTGCTCGACGCGACGGCGGGCCCCGACGTCGGCGACCCCTACTGGGCGCCGCCGCCGCGCGGCCCATTCCTCAACGAGGTCGGCGCCGATCCCGGGCGGCTCCGGATCGCGCTCGCGACCAAGGCGTGGAACGGGCATGCGGTCGATCCCGAATGCGTCGCCGCCGCCACTGATGCGGCGCGGCTATGCGAGGGCCTCGGCCATCATGTCGTCGAAGCCTCGCCCGCCATCGACGAGGAGGCGCGCAGCCACGCCGCGTATGTCATTGCCGCCTCGCACACGCGCGCCGTGCTGGAATTACGCGGCAAGACGCTCGGCCGCGAGCCGCGCCCGGAGGATGTCGAGACCCATACCTGGACGGCTGCGGAATTCGGCCGCCAAGTCACGGGCAGCGACTATGCCAAGGCGATCCGCGTGCAGCATCAGACCGGCCGCGTCATCGGCCGCTTCTTCGCCAACTACGACATACTGATCACGCCCACCATGTGCCGGCCGCCGCACAAGCTCGGCGTGCTCGCCATGACCGGTACCGATCCCAAGAGCTATCGCGACGCGATCCTCGCCACCATCGCCTTCACGCAGCCCTTCAACACCAGCGGCAATCCCGCCATGTCGGTGCCACTCCATTGGTCGCGCGAGGGTTTGCCGGTGGGCGTCCAGTTCGCCGCCGGCTTCGGCGAAGAGGCGACCCTGTTCCGGTTGGCATCGCAGCTCGAAGCGGCGCAGCCCTGGACGGAGCGGCGGCCGGCGCTCTAGCTACCCTCCGACGTGCTCCCCGATCTTCATCCAGTCGGCGCCAGCGTCTTTCGGCGGTAGGCGCAACGGGACAGGACGCGGAGCCGTGCTCCGCCGCCGCGTCGCGGGACGCTTCTCGGCTGGCCCACAGTAGTGCGCTGGCGCGGTTCTATGTCGCGCCGACTGATGCAGAACGGCGCCCACATGACCCACTCGATGGGGCACTCGGACGCAGAGATGTAGGTTTCACGTGAAACATTCCGCCGCCGGCTGGCGCGTGCCGCCATGCGCCGGCGCGGTTTTCCGCGGCCCGGCCCGGCCCTGCCGCCGCGACCCTCGGGGCATCCCGATCAGGTTCCGGACCGCACGCTTTGTAGCTCTTTTCCGTGAAAGCGCCTTCATGTGAACGGGACACGCGCTAAGGAGCGCCCGCGCGCGCCAGCGCGCAGAACTGCTCGACGCTCAGCTCCTCGGCGCGCGCCGTCGGCGGCACGCCGCTGGCGACGAGACGCGGCTCGGGGTCGGGCCAGAGCGATTTCAGGCTCTGGCGCAGCATCTTGCGGCGCTGCCCGAAGGCGGCGGCGGCGACGCGCTCGAGATCCTCGAAGCGGCACGGCGCGAGCGGCGACGTGCGCGGCACGAGGCGCACCACCGTCGACGTTACCTTGGGCGGCGGCACGAAGGCGCGCGGCGGGATGTCGAAGAGCGGCCGCACCTCGCAGCGCCATTGCGTCATGACCGAGAGCCGCCCGTACTCCTTGGACCGCGGTACCGCGGCGAGGCGCTGCGCCACCTCCTTCTGGAACATGAGGGTGAGGCTCTCATAGGCGTCGATGCCGGGCAGCCAGCGCAGCAGCAGGGCGGTTGCGATGTTGTAGGGCAGGTTGGCGACGATCTTGCGCGGCGCCGCGACGAGACTCGCGGGATCGATCACCAGCGCGTCGCCCTCGACCAGGGTGAGGCGGCCGGGGAAGGCCGCGGCGAGCTCCTGCAGGGCGGCGATACAGCGGGGATCGCGCTCGATCGCGGTGACGTGGCGCGCGCCTTCCTGGAGCAGCGCGCGGGTGAGGCCACCGGGGCCCGGGCCGATCTCGATCACATTGGCATGATCGAGCGGCGCCGCGGCGCGGGCGATGCGCCCGGTGAGGTTGAGATCGAGGAGAAAATTCTGGCCGAGCGCCTTGCGCGCGGCGAGGTCGTGGCGGCGGATCACCTCGCGCAAGGGCGGCAGCTCCGATGCGGGCTGCGCCATGGTCGGGCGCCTTACGCGGGCGAGCGCTGCGCGGCGCGCCGTTCCGCCATCTCGCCCGCGAGCTTCAGCGCTGCGACGAGGCTCGTCGGATCGGCCTTGCCGGTGCCGGCGATGTCGAGCGCCGTGCCGTGATCGGGCGATGTCCGGATGAAGGGCAGACCGAGCGTGACGTTGACGCCGCGCGCGAAGTCGATGGTCTTGAGCGGGATCAGCGCCTGGTCATGATACATGCACAGGACCGCGTCGTAGCGCCGCCGCGCCGCGGGGTGAAAGAGCGTATCCGCCGGCGCCGGCCCGTCGGCGGCGATGCCGGCGGCGCGCAGCGCGGCGACGGCGGGAGCGATGATGTCGATCTCCTCGCGGCCGAGCGCGCCGTGTTCGCCGGCATGGGGGTTGAGCGCGGCGACCGCAAGGCGCGGCCGCGCGATGGCGAAGTCGCGGGCCAGGCCGGCGGCGGCGATGCGGCCGACCGCGACGATCTTCTCCGTGCTGAGCGCCGCCAAAGCCTCGCGCAGCGGCAGATGGATGGTGACCAGCACGACGCGCAGCTCCGGGCAGGCCAGCATCATTGCATGCTCCGCGCCGCCCGCGAGCTCGGCGAGGAACTCGGTGTGGCCGGGATGGCGGAAGCCTGCGGCGTAAAGCGCTTCCTTCTGGATCGGATTGGTGACGAGCGCCGCGGCTCGGCCCTGGGCGGTCAGGGCGACGCCGGTTGTGATCGCCTCGATTACCGCCGGCGCATTGGCAGGGTCGGGGCGCCCGACCGTCACCGGCCGCCGCAGCGCCACCGGCACCACGGGCAGCGCCTCGGGAAAAACCATCGCGACGTCTTCCGGCCCGGCGACGGCACGTACCGGCACGCTCCAGCCGAGCGCCATGGCGAGGCGCTCGAGCCGCGCGGGATCGTCGATCACGAAGAAAGGCGGCGGCGCCGCCGCCCCGCGCCGCTGCCAGGCGAGCAGCGTCAATTCCGCGCCGATCCCCGCCGGCTCGCCCATGGTGAGCGCCAGCGGCAGCGGCGCCTTCATCCGCGGATATCCACATAGGCGCCGCGGCGCAGGTCGCGCAGGTAACGGCGCGCCAGCGCATCGAGCCGCGCGCGCCCGAGCTGCTCGGCGATCTCGTCGCGCGACGGCAGCCCGCCCGGTGGGTCCTTGCGCTGACACACCATGAAGACGCCCACGCCGCCCGGCACCGGCAGCGGCTTGCTCGCCTCGGCGACGCCGAGCCCGAGCACGGCTTGGCGCAGCTGTGCCGGCAGATCCGCGGCCTTGATCTCGGGAATTTCGCGCGAGGTCTGCGGCGCGCGCTCGCGTCCGATCTTGGCCAGCTCGCCGCAGCTCTTGGCGCTGCCGCCGATCTCGTGGAGCTGCGCCGCGACACGCTGCTGCTCCTCCACGCTCGCCGTCGGCGCCAGCGGCAGGGCGACCTGCACCAGCGAGAGCACGGTGTCGCCGGGATTGGGCTGGCCGAGAACCCGGCGCTCGACCACATAGAGGATGTAATAGCCGCCGGTGGTGTGGATCGGATACGACATCTCGCCCGGCTTCATCTTGCCGAGCGCCTCGGCGAGCGGCGGCAGGAGCTGATCGGGCGTGACCCAGCCGATGTCGCCGCCGACCGCGGCGCTGGGCGATTGCGACAATTGCTGCGCGACGGCGGCGACATTGGCGCCGCCGCGGATCTGGTCGATCAGCCGGTCGGCGAGGCGCTTTGCCTCCTCCTGCTGGCTCGGATTGTCGATGGCGACGAAGATCTCGGAGATGCGGCTCTGCGGCACGTCGGCGCTGCCCTTGATGCGGTTGAGCGCCTCGGTGATCTCCTCATCGGAGATCGTCACATCCTGCATCAGCCGGTTGCGCACAAGCTTGCTCCAGGCGAGCGAGGCGGTGATCTGGTCGGTCAAGGTGGCGCGCGGGATGCCGGTCTCGCTCAGGAACTTGTCCAAGCTGCCCTTGGGCATGTTGTTCTGCTGCTCGATGCGGCCGAAAGCCTGGCCGAGCTCCTCCTGCGAGACGGCGACATTGAGACGCTTGGCCTCCTGCATCTGGAGCTTCTCGTCGATCAGGCTGCGCAGCACCTGGGCGGCGATACGGTCGCGATTCTGCGGCGTGTCCTCGATCCCTGAGGAGCGCATCACGAGCTGCAGCCGGTTGGTGAGGTCGTTCAGCGAGACGACATCGTCGTTGACGATGGCGGCGATGCGCGTCTGCTGTGCGCCAGCGCCGCCGGCGAGGACCAGGATGAAGCACAGCGCAAGGATCGATCTCATAAGCCACACAACGCCTTAGCCGAGGTTGCCGATGCCGGCGGAGGGCCACACCATACACCGGCCGGGCAGGCTCTGTCGCGTCTCGGGCCATGCCGCCGCATGGCGGTCAGAAGCTCGCCAGGGTGCTGCCGATGTCGCCGAGATTCTTGAAGACTATGGTGAAGACCAGCGATGTCCCAGGCTTGACGTCGCCATTGACGATCCCCGACTGGGTCAGCGCCGTGACGAAGGCCACGCATTCGTCACGGTAGGTGAGGGAGATCCCGGAGTTCAGGGTGGAGGTGCCGCCGATCGTCGAGATCGGCGTCCCGGCCGCGGTCACCGGCGTGGTCGGCGCCAGGTCGCGCGTCTCCAGCAGCTGCATCGACCAGTAGCGCGTCAGCTGGGCGCTGAGCGAGGCCGTAATCTGCTTGCGCTTCGGCAGCTGGGGCACGTCCGGGATGGCGTTGATCTCGAGGTAGCTGAGGCCGAGGCGCAGATTGGTCGGTCCCAAGCTCGCGGCGACCTCCTGGCGGCGCAAGGTCAGGTTCTCGTGGTCGAGGCGGAAGCGGTAGACGAGGTCGAGATAGGGCGCGGGAGACACGGTGACCCGCCCGACCACATCGGATAGATGATGCTCCAGGCCGGAGCCGGGCAGGAAGTTGTTGCTGCCCTGCATCTGGTAGCTCTGGCCGATGAGCAGACGGGCGCTGCCGGCCTTGTCGCCGTAGATGCCGGCGCGCACCCCGTAATCGACGCGCTGACCGGTATCGACGCGATCGAAGCCCGGAAACCGGTTGGGCAGGAAGAGGCTGGTCTCGTCGAACTCGAAGCCCTGGCTGTCCTCATTGGGAATCGAGGCGGGGTTGCCGGATTTGAGGCTGGCGGCGACCATCGCGATCGGCTCGATCACCTCACTGTGGCCGTCGCCGTGCCGGACCCAGGGATAGCGCCAGGTGAACGCGGCTTGAGGGAAAGCTCGGCCCGACAGCGCGCTTTCGGTCGTCGTGCCGGCTGCTGCCACGGGCACATTGATCAAAGTGCCGTTTGCCGTCGCCGGCAGGTTGTCGGAATGGTAACCGTCGCCGCGCAGGGTCAGCGACAGGTTATATTGCTGGCCGATGGGGTCCTGGAACGGCACCCGCCATCCCGTCCCGAGCGAGAGGCGACGGGTGCGGATCCCGGTGATCCGGTAGAGGTTCATGGCATCGCCGCGCAAGTCGAAGCGGCCGCCCACGGGATCGGGCTCGCTTGTCCAGCTGTAGTCGGCCACCGGCGCCACGATCGGCTGGATGCTGTCGCCGGCTCCGGGGCGCAGGCTCTGAAACGCCCAGTTGCTGATATTGCCGTAGCCGCGCGCGGTGAAGTTCTCGGCGTAGAGATGGCTGGTCAGGAAGTTCGTCGGCGACGGGATGTGGTAGCGCAGCAGATACGTCTGGTCCGAGGCGCGCTGGAGGTTGAGGCCGGTGCGCCAGTTCTCGTCGAGGTCGAGTTCGCCATCGGCGAAGAGATGGCCGCGCACGCCGTAGCTCGGCTGCGTGTCGATCGCCGTCGAGGCCTTGCTGCCGACGGTGATGCTGCCGTCGGTCGTGATCTGGCCATTGCCGAAGCGCTGCCGATATTGGTTTCCAAAAAAGGTCCCGCCAGCGGTGGTGAACATCGGCCGGAACGTCATGTCCTTGTCCTGGTCGATCACCCAGTAGTAGGGGATGGCGAAATGAAAGCCGTTCGTGCTCGAGGAGTTGCCGATGGTCGGCGCGAGAAAGCCGCTGCGCCGCTTCACTGACGGATCGGGGTGCGAGAAATAGGGCGAGTAGAAGACCGGGATGCCCGCGATCTCCATTACCGCGTCGCGGTACTCGACGACCTGCAGCTCCTTGTCATGGGTGATCTCCTCGGCCTTGATCTGCCAGATCGGCGCCCGCGTCGGGTCTTCGCGGCAGGGATCGCAGGGCGAATAGACGCCGCGGCGCACCTCGAGTCGGTTGCCCCCGACGCGGCGCGCGGTGTTGCCGGCGAGGCGCGAGCGGTCGCTCATCAGCATGCGCAAATTGCGCACGAAGCCGTCGCGCATGTCGTCGTGCAGCTCGACGAAGTCGGCGAACACCACGTCGCCGGTCGGCTGCAACAGGCTGACATGGCCCGAGGCGGTGATCGTGTCGGTGCGCTCGTTGTAGGTGACGGTGTCGGCCAGCAGCACCTGATCGTTCTGGCTGATCTCGACATGGCCCTTGGCGACCACGAGGCCGAGCTCGTCGTCGTACTGCACCTCGTCGGCGCTGAAAAGTATCGGGCTTCGGCCAGCGCCGCGCTCTGCGGTTGCGGCCGCGGCCGGGAGTGAGGCTGCGGCGAGCAGCGCGCTCAGCCACAGTACGGCGACGCGGCACATCCGCCTCAGCCGTCCTCGAGATGCAACAACATGCTTGCGCCGAGGAGCCAGCTGACGCCCGCCGGCGTCCACGCCGCCAGCGCCACCGGTATCGTCGCCGAGAGCCCGAGCGCGAAGACGACATCGGACATGAAATACAGTAGGAAGCCACTGGCAATGCCGCCGGCGATCATCGGGGTGGTGCCGCCGCGCCGCTGCATGCGCAGGCTGAAGGTGGCGGCGATCAGGACCATCGCGGTGAAGAGGAAGGGCCGGGCCAAAAGCGCATTGAAATAGAGCCGGTGGCGCTGCGCGCTGAAGCCGGAACTCTCGAGCAGGGAGATGAAACCGGGCAGCTCCCAGAACGACATGGTCTCGGGCGAGGCGAAACTCTCCTGGAGCTTGCGCGGCGTGAGGTTGGTCGGCACATCGGTGCGCTCGAAAGGCTCGGGCGGCTTGTCGGGCGTCCAGCGGGTGCCGTCCAGCACGTGCCATTTGCCGGAGTCGAGCACCGCGGACTTGGCGTCCAACCGGCTGCTGAGCTGGGTGTCGTTGACGAAGGTCAGCACCATGACCCCTTGAAGCTCGGTGCGGCGCGGCAACAGGCGGTCGGCATGGATCACCGAATGATGGCCCTCGCCGTCGCTCTGCCGCAGCCACAGGCCGGAGCGCCCGAGCACCAGCTGGTCGCCGCCGCCGCGCAGGACGCGATTCTCCAACGTCTCGTAGCGCGCCTGCATGATCGAGGCGATTGGGTTGAAGATGCCCACCGCGACGACGCCGATGAAGAACGCGCCGGCGAGCGGCGGAGTCAGGAACTGCCAAACCGAGACGCCGGCGGCGCGGGCTATGACGAGCTCGTTGCTGCGCGTCATGCGCCAGAACGCCATCATCGTGCCGAAGAGGATGGCGAAGGGCATGATCTGCTGCGCCATGTGCGGCTGCTTCAGCACCGTCATCTCGAGCAGCACGAGCAGACCCGCATCAGGCCTGGTGCCCGCGCGGCGGATCAGCTCGATGTAGTCGAGCAGAAAGACGATCGTCAGCATCGCCACGAAGACCCCGCTGCACCAGACCAGGAACTGCAGGACGATGTAGCGGAAGAGGGTCTTCCAGGGCGACATGACGCGGGTCAACTCGCCGGCAGGGACGAGAGGCGCCGGAGCGTCGGCTGCCTGCCGTCGCGCCACAGCAGCCACGCGGTGACCCAGATTGGCGCCATCACGTTGAGGTAGAGGAACGGCAGCGCCATCGGCGTGCGGCCGGCGAGGTTCTTGAGGCCGATGTCCAGCGTCTCGAAGAGAAAGGCGAGCAGGATCGCCAGCAGCACGCGCCTTGTCTGTCCGCGCCGGTTGAATTCGCCGGTCAGCAGGCAGGCGACGGGGATGGCGGCGAAGGCGAGCGCAGTGAGCGGGCCGACGAGGCGGAAATTCGCCTCGATCAGCAGGCTCGCGTCGCCGGCACGCCGCGCCTCGGCAGGGAACAGCAGCTCGTGCAGATAGCGCTCGTCCGGCTGCCGCTCGCGCATGCCGGGCGCGTCGCGGAAGCTGGCGAGGTCGAGCGTGTATTTGTCGAAGCTCAGCACAGACAGCTTGCCGGTGGCGCGATCAAGCTGCTGCCGGCCGCCATTGACCATCAGCACACGTGGCCCACCATCGGTGTCGACGAAGGCGCCGCGCTCGGCGACGATGGTGACGGGTTTCTCCGCGTCGCGCGTGTCGTGGATGAGCAGTCCGACGAGCTCGCCATTGGCGTCGCGGCTGCGCACGTAGATCGTCAGGCTGTCCGAGAGCGTGTTGAAGATCCCGTCCTGCAGCAGCACCGAGGCGAACCGGTTGCGGATCTCGAACTGGAGATCCTTGAAGGCCCGGTTGGCGGCAGGTAGGAAGTAGACGGACAGCGACAGCAGCACCGCCAGGCCGACTCCGCCGGTGATGAGTGCCGGACGGGCGAGCTCGGCCTGGCTCATGCCGGCGGCGCGCATCACGACGAGCTCGCTCTCGGTCAGCAAGCGGTTGTAGGTGAAGAGCACGGCGATGAAGACGGCGATGGGCAGCACCACGTCGACGAAGCGCGGCAGGATGAGGACGGCGAGGTAAGCGAAGAGGCCCGCCGACAGGCCGCGGTTGACGATGAGGTCGATAAGCCGCAGCGACTGGACGAGCCAGACGGCCGCGGTGAAGCACACCGCGACGAACACCATGGTCGCGAGCGTCTGGCGCAGGATGTAGCGCGTTATCCCCGTCATGGGCCCGATTATAAGTGTGGGCTCTCGGCCGAGCCTAGCGTGAAGTTTCCCGCGATCGAGCGCTTGCTGCAATCGCCGCGGCGTGGAACCCTGCGGCGGCCCGCAGAAGGGCGGAAAGGAGAGCGACAGCGCCGATGCACGCCGATCCCCATCTGTCGGCGCCGAGTCTGCCGCGATTCGCGCTGCTCTTTGCTGCGCTTTTCGCGGTCGCGGCCCTCCCGGTGCTGCTCTGCGACACCTTGCCGCTCTTTGACTATCCCAACCATCTCGCGCGCATGCATGTGCTTGCCAGTCTCTCCCGCTCGGCGGAGCTGCAGCGGTTCTACGAGATCGCCTGGCGGCCCGTGCCCAATCTCGCCATGGACGCGATCGTGCCGGCGCTCGCCGGCATCATGCCGCTGGCCTGGGCCGGCAAGGCCTTCTTGCTGGCCACGCTGCTCCTGCTCGCCGGCGGCGCGGCGGCGCTGCACCGCGTGCTGTTCGGCGGCTGGTCGGCCTGGCCGTGCCTCGCCTTCCTGCTGCTCTACAGCCGCACGCTGCTCTGGGGCTTTCTCAATTACCTCTTCGGCCTTGGTCTCGGCCTAGTCGCCTTCGCGCTCTGGGTCGCGCTCGGGCGGCGGTCGCGAGCTCTCCAGCTCGCGGTCGGCACGGTGGCGGCGCTGGCGCTGTTCTTCGCGCATCTGCTGGCCTTCGGGCTCTATGGCGTGATGGTGGTGGGCTATGAGGCCGGTCTCTTGCTGCGCCGGCGGCCGGCGCCGCTGCGGGCGGCGGCCGATCTGCTCCTTGCGGGCGTGCCGTTTCTCCCGGCCCTCGCTATCCTCTTCCTCGCCAGCCCGGGGGCGGCGAGCGGAGGCGTGCGCTTCGGACGCATCGACCGCAAGCTCGACCTGCTGTTCAGCGTCTTCGACAACTACCACCGGCCCTTCGACGTCGCCTGCTTCGCGCTCGTCGTGCTGGCGCTGCTCATGGCCTTCTGGCGCGGATGGGTACGGCTCGCTCCCGCGATGGCCGCGCCGCTCGCCTTGCTGGCGCTGGTCTATCTGGCGATGCCGAGCCAGCTGGCGACGGCATCGGGTGCCGATCATCGCATTCCCCTGCTGCTCGGCCTCGTGCTCCTCGCGGGCAGCGAATGGACGGCGCCCCGCCCCGCGGTGCAGCGCAGTTTCCTCGCCGCCGGCTTGGCGCTGTTCCTGGTGAGGCTCGGCATGATCGTCGCGAGCTGGCAGGCGAGCGACCGCATCTATGCCGACCTGCTCCCGGCGCTCGACCAGATCCCACGCGGCAGCCGCCTCGCCGTCGCCTATCCGCCCGAGGCACTCAATTCCGAGGCGACGCCGCTCGCCCATTTCCCCACCTTGGCCATCCTCCGCCGCGACGCCTTCGTGCCGACGCTATTCGCCGCATCCACGCAGCAGCCGGTGGCACTCCGCCCGCCCTACCGCGAGATGGCCGATCGCCTGCCGCCGGAGCGGCTGTGGTCGGCATTCGTCGCCGGCGCCGCGCCGCTCGAGGCGCCGGAGCGGGCCATTCTCGCCGGCTACGACTACGTCGTCTTCGTCGGCCGCCGCCCGTTCAGCCTCGCCGCGCCGGACGGTCTCGCGCCGGCCTTTGCCGCGCCGCGCCTCGCCCTCTTCCGCCTCGTCCGCTCCGGCCCCGGCCTTGACGGCACCGACCGGCCCCGATAGATCGGCCTGCCGCGCCTTGTCTTCATCACAGCGATGGAACTGCTGATCCCCAGTTGGGCCGATCTCGCCGGATGGGCGGGTGTCCTCGTCGCCAGCTTGGCGCTCATGGGCTTCGGGCGGCTGCTGTCGCTCGGGCGCGCCGCGCCGGAGGCGGCGCTGGTCGCCGGCTGGGGCGGCGCCTGCTTCGTGCTGACCATTTGGGGCGTGACCACCACCGCGTCGCTGTGGCTGCCCGCGATCGGTGTGACCGTCGTGGGCCTGCTCGGCGTTGCCGCAGTGCCGCCGCGGCCGGGCACCTGGGGCGGTCTCTTGCGCATGGCCGCGCTGGCGCTGCCGCTGCTTGTCGTGATGGCAAGCGCGCGGCCCAGCCTCCCCGACACCTTCCTCAACCTGCTGCCCAACGCGGCCTATCTCTACGATCACGCGGGTTTTCCGGCGGATGACCGTTGGCCGAGCTACTCTTTCCTGCCCGGCGCGCCCTACAACCTGCAACTTGCCGCCTTCATCGCCTCGCTCTTCGCGCCGGAGTTCCCGCCCAATGCGATGATCGCGCTCAACATCGTCCTGCAGCTGGCCTTCGCTCTGTTTCTCACGCGCCTCCTCGAGCGGAGCGAGGAGGATGCCGCGACGGTTCCATCCTGGGGCGCGACGGCGCTCGGCCTGCTGCTGACGACGGCGCTCAATCCCGGCTTCGTGCCGCGCTACCACCTTTCGGCCTACAGCGAGGCCTCGGTCACCGTCACCCTGGGCTTTGCCGCCTGGTTTGCGGCGCGGGCGCTCGAGCGGCTCGCCGCAGGGCGGCCGGCCCGCACCGACCTCACGCTCGTCGCGCTGACGCTGGCCGCCTTGGTCAATATCAAGCAGGACAGCATCGCCATCGTGGTTGGGCTGGTGGCGGCGGCCGTCGCTCTCGCCCTGCTCGCGGGAGGAGAGCGGCGAGGCCGCGCGGCGGCGGCTCTGGCCTTGGCCGCCCTGCCGGCGTTGCTGCTCTATCTTGCCTGGCGCTGGTACGTGCTCACCCACTTTGCGGGGGGCGAGCTGAAGCCGCTGCCCTTCGCTCAATGGCAGTTCGGCAACATCCCGCTCATCCTGCGCAGCATGGCCGGAGAGATGGCGGAGAGGGCCTATTTCCTCGTCGCCGTCGCGCTGGCGCTGGCGGGCCTCGTATGGCGCGTCAGGCGGCGCGGCCTCGACCTGACCACGCGCGTCGCCGCGCTCTTCGCCGGCGTGACCCTCGTCTACAACGCTGCGCTCCTCGTCACTTACATCGGCCATTTCCCGGGCCGGATGAGTGTCGAGGCGCATTCCTATTTCCGCTACAACACGCATCTCGGCCTGCTGCTCGTTCTGACGCTCGTCCTGCTCGCGCGCGACATCGCCGCAGAGCGCAGCTGGGCGCTCGCCGGCGCAGCCCGGCGTGCGGCGCCCGCGATACTGATGACCCTGGTCGCGCTCTGCCCATTGGTCTTCTTCGGGTACTTGCGGTTCGACCTCGAGGCGCCGCAGCAACGGGCTTGGCAGATCGCCGCCATGGCGATCGCCCGTCTCGGCGAGGAGAAGCGCCTCGCGCTGCTGCTCCCCGGCGATAATGGCAGCCTCACCGCCATGCTCGATGGACTCATCCGCTTCACGTCGCCGCACCATCGCGATGTCGATCTGCGCATCGTGACGATGCTCGCTCCCGATACGCTCGACCGCTTGGCCGCCGATGGGTATGGACTGGCATTCGTCTCCTGCGTCCCCGCGGGCTTCGCCGATCTGCCGGCAGGGCGGCCTGCGTTGCTCGAGCGCGACGCCGGCGGCTGGCGCAGTGCCGAACTCGAGCCCTATCCGGCGCCGCGCTCGCGTCACTGGTCGCATGTGCTGACGGAGGCGTCGTTGTGCCTTTGATCTTGCTTTCGTTGCCAATTGACACCCGACGCGCCGGCGTCTATCGGCGGGGGAAGGACCGCGAAAGGAAGCAATTATGAAGATCGCCTTTGCCGAGCCGGCACCCGTCAAATCCGGCACGGTCGTCGTCGGCGTGATGGAGGATCGCGCGCTGACGCCGACTGGCGCGGCCCTGGACGAGGAGAGCGGCGGCGCCCTCAAGCGCGCAATGAACGCGAGCCGCTTCACCGGCCGCAGGGACGAGGTGTTGGGCGTGCTCGCGCCGGCCAAGCTCGATGTTGGCCGCGTGTTGCTGATCGGCCTTGGCAAGGCAGGGGCGCTCGATGCAGCGGCGATGCAGAGCATCGGCGGGCAGATCGTCGCCCAGCTCAACAGCGCCGGCGAGAAGACGGCAGCGGTGGCGCTCGACGAGCTCGATGGTATGAAGGTGAAGCCCGCCGAGGCGGCCGCCAGCCTTGCCTATGGCGCACGGCTTCGCTCCTACCGCTTCGACAAGTACCGCACCAAGGAGAAGCCCGAGCAGAAGCCGAGCCTCGAGAAGCTCACTTTCATGACGGGAGATGTCGCCGGCGCCAAGCGCGCCTTCGCGCCGCTCGACAAGGTGGCGGACGGCGTGTTCCTCACCCGCGACCTCGTGTCGGAGCCGGCGAATATCATCTATCCCGAGACGCTGGCCGAAGCGGCGCGCGCGCTCGAGAAGCTCGAGGTCGATGTCGAGGTGCTCGACGAGAAGCAGATGAAGAAGCTCGGCATGGGCGCGCTGCTCGGCGTCGGCCAAGGCAGCGCACATCCGCCGCGCCTCGTCGTCATGCAGTGGAAGGGCGCCAAGTCCAAGACCGCGCCGCCCGTCGCCTTCATCGGCAAGGGTGTCACCTTCGACACCGGCGGCATATCGATCAAGCCGGCCGACGGCATGTGGGACATGAAGTGGGACATGGCCGGCGCCGGCGTCGTCATCGGCCTGATGAAGGCGCTCGCCGGGCGCAAGGCCAAGGTCAACGCCGTGGGCGTCGTCGGCCTCGTCGAGAACATGCCGTCCGGCAACGCGCAGCGGCCGGGCGACATCGTGCATTCCATGTCCGGCCAGACGATCGAGGTGCTCAATACCGACGCCGAGGGGCGGCTCGTCCTCGCCGACGCGATGTGGTACGCGCAGGATCGCTTCAAGCCAAAATTCATGATCGATCTGGCGACGCTCACCGGCGCCATCATCATCGCGCTCGGCCATGAGAATGCCGGGCTCTTCACCAACAACGACGAACTCGCCGAGCGGCTTGCCGCGGCCGGCCGAGCGGTGGGCGAGCAGGTTTGGCGGCTGCCGCTCGGCGACGCCTATGACAAGCTCATGGACAGCGACGCCGCCGACATCAAGAACATCAGCGGAGGCCGCGAGGCCGGCAGCATCACCGCGGCGCAGTTCCTGCAGCGCTTCGTCAACGGCGTGCCCTGGGCACATCTGGATATCGCCGGCACGGCGTGGTCGAAGAAGGACGCGCCGACCGTGCCGAAGGGCGCCACCGCGTTCGGCCTGCGGCTTCTCGAGCGCCTGGTCGCGGACCATTACGAGGAGTAGCGGCCGGGCTATGGCCGAGATCGGCTTCTATCATCTGCGCACCATGCCGCTCGAGCGGGCGCTGCCGCGCATCCTGGAGCGCGCGCTCGCCGAGGGGCATCGCGTGGTGGTGATGGCGGGCTCGGCGGAGCGGGTCGACCATCTGGACGCGCTGCTCTGGACCTATGACGAGGCGAGCTTCCTGCCGCATGGCAGCGACCGCGACGGCCATGCCGAGCGCCAGCCGATTTGGCTCACCGCCAACGAAGAGAACCCGAACCGCGCGACGATGCTGGTGCTGGTCGACGGCGCCAGCGCGGCCCGCCTCGCCGACTACGCCCGCTGCTGCGACATCTTCGACGGCAATGACGAGGCGGCCGTCGCGGCGGCGCGCTCACGCTGGAAGGAGGCGAAGGCCGCCGGCCACCAGCTCACCTACTGGGAGCAGACCGAACTGAGGTGGGAGAAGCGCGGCGCCACATCCGCCGGGGCCGGTTGATAGGGGCGGGGGACGCCGCTATAACCCCGCCGATTTTGCATCTGCGAAGGAGCTGTTCCGCCCATGGCCGTCGAACGCACCTTGTCGATCATCAAGCCCGACGCCACGCGTCGCAACCTGACCGACAAGATCAATGCCCGCTTCGAAAAGCGCGGCCTGCGCATCATCAAGAAGACGGAGCCGCGCAAGCTGTCCCGCGACGAGGCGGAGCGCTTCTATGCCGTGCATCGCCAGCGGCCGTTCTTCAACGATCTGGTCAAATTCATGACCTCCGGCCCGGTCGTCATTCAGGTGCTGGAAGGCGAGAACGCCGTCGCCCTCAACCGCGAGATCATGGGCGCGACCGATCCCGCCAAGGCCGCGCCCCGCACGATCCGAAAGGATTTCGCCGAATCGATCGAGGCCAACTCGGTGCATGGCTCGGATTCGCTGGAGACGGCCCAGATCGAGATCGCCTTCTTCTTCCCTGACCTGGCTAGGCGGCGCTGACCGCGTCCCCTTCACTGCGACAAATTGCCTCGGAACGGCATTGAGCGTGGGGCGAACCATATTGACAGCGGCGCCGGCGTGGCTATAGTTGCGAACGCTTCGCAATTGCATCAAGCGGCGTCGAGGAGGATGGTTGTGCGGTACTGGTCGGGCGTGGCTTTCCTAGCGGCGGGACTGCTCCTGCCGGCGTTGTCACTCGCTCGAGCGGAGGACCCGAGTTTCCCGATCACGATCAAGGATCACCGCTTCGAACCGGCTGAGCTCCAGGTGCCGGCCGGGGTCAAGGTGAAGCTCGTCATCCGCAATTCCGATCCGACGCCCGAGGAATTCGAGAGCCGCACCCTCCACCGCGAGAAGGTCATTCCTGGCGGCGGCGAGGGTACTGTCTTCGTCGGCCCTTTGGGCGCCGGGACCTACGACTTCTTCGGCGATTTCAACCCGAAGACGGCGCAAGGCCGGCTGATCGCGAAATAGCATGCTGCCCACCGCCCTCATCGTCTTCCGCGAAGTGCTCGAGGCCGCCCTCGTCGTCGGCATCGTGCTGGCGGCGAGCCGTGGCGTCCGGCTCCGCGGCGCCTGGGTAACGGCCGGCCTCGCCGGGGGGCTGTCTGGCGCCCTGGTCGTCGCCGGCTTCGCCGAGCAGATCGCCGCCGCGCTGGCCGGGGTGGGGCAAGAGCTGTTCAATGCCGCCGTGCTCTTCACCGCGGTGGCCATGCTCGGCTGGCACAATGTCTGGATGGGGCGGCATGGCCGCGAGCTCGCGGTCGAAGCGGGCGATGTCGGCAAGCTGGTGCGGTCGGGCGCGCGACCGCTCTATGCGCTGGCGGTGGTGGTCGGGCTCGCTGTGTTGCGCGAGGGCTCGGAGCTGGTGCTCTTCCTCTACAGCATCGCCGCCGCCAACCACGTCGATCTCGGCGACTTCGCCGGCGGCCTGGCGCTGGGGCTGGCAGGGGGCGTCGGCACTGGCGCAGCGCTCTATTACGGCCTGCTGCGCATTCCGCTGAGGCATCTCTTCACCGTGACGAGCTGGCTGATCCTGCTGCTCGCCGCGGGGATGGCCGCCCAAGGCGCGGCGTTCCTGGTGCAGGCCGACTTGCTCCCTCCGCTCGGAAGCGATGTCTGGGACACGTCGTCCGTGCTGAACGAGGGCAGCATCCCCGGCCAGGTGCTGCACGCGCTCATCGGCTACGTCGCGCGGCCTTCGGGCATCCAAGTCCTGTTCTACGCTGCCACGCTTGTCATCATCGGCACGCTGATGCGCTGGGTCGGGCGCGGCGACGGTGCGGCCAAGCCCCGCCCGGTCAAGGCGACACCGCACCCGGCCGAGTGACGCAGGCGCCCCGCGACAGGGGGATTGCCCGCCGGGCCAAACTCCAATACCTCTGAGCGACTGATACGAAGCGGAGGAGGGGCCATGGGCGCCGCCAAGGGTCGACGCACGGGCGCGCAGATACTCGTCGACCAACTCAAGGTCCACGGCGCCGATACCGTGTTCTGCGTGCCCGGCGAGAGCTACCTCGCCGTGCTCGACGCGCTCTATGACGCCAATTCGATCCGGCTCGTCACCTGCAGGCAAGAGGGCGGCGCGGCGATGATGGCGGACGCCTATGGCAAGCTCACCGGCACGCCTGGGCTCTGCATGGTGACACGCGGCCCAGGCGCCACCAACGCCAGCGCCGGGCTCCATGTCGCAATGCAGGATTCGACGCCGCTCATCCTCTTCATCGGACAGGTCGCGCGCGACACGGTGGAGCGCGAAGCGTTCCAGGAAGTCGATTATCGGCGCATGCTCGGCCAGTTCGCCAAGTGGGTGGCGCAGATTGACGACCCCCGCCGCATCCCGGAGTTCCTGAGCCGCGCCTACCACGTCGCGACCAGCGGAAGGCCGGGACCGGTCGTGCTGGCGCTGCCCGAGGACATGCTGACGGAGGCGGCCGATGTCGCCGACGCCGAGCCGTATCGTCCGGTCGAAACGTGGCCGGGCGAGGCGCCGATGGCGGCGCTGCGCGAGCGCTTGGCCGCGGCCAGACGCCCCTTCCTGTTGCTCGGCGGCAGCGCCTGGGATGCCAAGGCGGTGACCTCGATCGAGGCCTTCGCCACCGCCAACAAGCTGCCGGTCGGCACCGTGTTCCGCCGCCAGGACCGCTTCGACAACGCCCATCCCTGCTATGCCGGCGATGTCGGCATCGGCATCAATCCGAAGCTCGCCCAGCGCATCCAGGACGCCGATCTCCTGATCGCGGTCGGACCGCGCCTCGGCGAGATGACGACGGGCGGCTACACCCTCATCGACATTCCCACGCCCCGGCAGCGCTTCATCCACATCCATCCCGATCCCGAGGAGCTCGGCCGGGTCTACCAGTCGGAGCTGCCGATCAACGCCAGCCCGCGCGCCTTCGCCCGCGCCGCCGGGGCGCTCGCGCCGATCGCCAATCCGCCCTGGGCGGCGGCGACGGCGGCGGCGCATGAGGAGTATCTCACCTGGAGGAAGCCGCCGCGCTCGCCCGGCGACATCCAGATGGGCGAGGTCATGCTGTGGCTCGATGCGCAGCTCCCGCCCGATGCCATCGTCACCAACGGCGCCGGCAATTTCGCAACCTGGGTTCACCGCTTCCACCAGTACCGCCGCTTCGGCTCGCAATTGGCGCCGACGAGCGGGTCGATGGGCTATGGCTTTCCCGCCGCGCTCGCAGCCAAGGTGGTGCATCCCGAGCGCGTGGTGGTCTGCGTGGCGGGCGACGGCGATTTCCTGATGACCGGGCAGGAGCTGGCGACGGCGGTGCACCGCAAACTCGGCGTGATCGTGCTTCTCGTCAACAACAACATGTACGGCACGATCCGCATGCACCAGGAGCGCTACCATCCCGGCCGTGTCATCGGCACCGACCTCGTGAACCCCGACTTCGCCGCGCTCGCTCGCGCTTACGGCGCCCACGGCGAGGTGGTCGAGCGCACCGCCGATTTCGCCGCCGCCTTCGAGCGGGCGCGCGCGGCGGGCCGACCGGCCATCCTCGAGCTGCGCATCGATCCCGAGGCCCTCACCATACGCCAGTCGCTGAGCGAGATCCGCGCGGCGGCGCTGACGCCGCGCGGTTGAGCCTCACACCGAGGCGCGCAGATGGCGCTGGCGCATCTGGCGGAGCACGGTGATCGCCAGGAGCGCCGTGATGGCGTCGAGGCAGGCGACGAGGATGAATACTGCCGTCCAGCTCCCCGTCGCCTGCTTGAGATAGGCGGCCGCCGGGCCGCCCAGAATCGAACCGACGCCCTGGGCGATGTAGAGGAAGCCGTAATTCGTCGCCGCGAATTTGGGCCCGAAGGTGTCGGTCAAGGTCGAGGGGAAGAGCGAGAAGATCTCGCCCCAGCCGAAGAAGACCAGGCCGGTGAGGACGACGAACAGCGCCGGATGGTCGAGGAAGGCGAAGAGCACGAGGATCGCCACGGCCTCCAGCGAGAAGGCCAGCGCCATCGTCTTCTCGCGGCCGATGCGGTCCGAGACCCAACCGAAGAACGGCCGGGTCAAGCCGTTGGTGACGCGCGATAGCGTGAGCGAGAGCGGCAGCGCCGCCATGCCCAGCACCAGCACCTCGGCGACCTTGTACTCGCGGGCGAATGGCCCGACGTTCGAGGTCACCATGAGGCCGCTCGTCGACATCATGGACATCATGATGAAGAGCAGCCAGAAGATTGGACTCTTCAGCATCTCCTGCGGCGTGTAGCTGCGCTGCGCCTGCAGCTCGATGCGTGCGGCCTCGACGGTGCCCGGCGGACGGTAGCCCTCGGGCGGCACGCGCAGGCCGAGCGCCGCGGCAACCCCGACCACGCCCTGGATGATGCCCCAGACGATGAGCGTCTGCGCATAGCCCGAGCTCTTGATCATGCTGTCGATCGGGAAGCTGGTGAAGAAGGCGCCGAAGCCGTAGCCCGCCGCGGCGAGGCCGGTCGCGAGGCCGCGGCGGTCGGGAAACCACCGCACCATCAGCCCGATCACGCCGACATAGATGATGCCGGTGCCGAAGCCGCCGATGATGCCGTAGGTGAGATAAAGCCATTCGATACTGGTGGCATGGGCCGCCAGCACCCAGGCGCCGCCGGACAGAATGGCGCCGGCCGAGATGAGCAGGCGCGGGCCGAAGCGGTCGACCAAGTAGGCCTGGAGCGGGGACAGGAAGGTCTGCAGGATGATCAGCAGGGAGAAGGTCCATTGCAGCTGAGCGAGCGTCGTCCCGAGCTTCTGGTTGAGCGGCCCGGTGAAGAGCGTCCAGGTGTATTGCGGGCTCGAGATCGCCATCATGGCCACGACGCCCAGGACCAGTTGCCACCAGCGATTCCCGACGGATGGGCGGTTGGCGGCGGTGGACGTGGACATGAACGGCTCCCCTCTGATGACGTTACGCGGCGGTTGAGAAGGCGAATGCAAAGCACATGCCGAGCTCCGGCCCACGTGGTTGTGTATATCGTTGGCCGCTGCGGCGTAGTCTGATATCCATCGCGGCGCGAAATCAAGGAGAGCGTGCATGTTGAGTTGGAGAAATCTGTTTGGTGGCGTGCTTGGTGTCGCGCTGCTGCCGGCCGCGGCGTCAGCGGCATCGCTCAAGGTGACGGCGGACGGCTTCGCCAATGGCCAGCCGATCCCGCCGCAATACGCCTTCTGTGTGCCGGCACAGCAAGGCCACGTCACCTTGGGCGCCAACAAGAATCCAAGGATCTCGTGGTCGGGGGCGCCCAAGGGGACGAGATCCTATGCCGTGGTCGTCGTCGACCCCGATGTCCCTTCGGTGCCGAGCGACGTCAACAAGGAAGGGAAGACGATTCCTAGGACGTTGAAGCGCGCGCGTTTCTATCATTGGGTGCTGGTCGACATCCCTGCCCACGTCACCGGAATCGACGAGGGCGCCGACTCGGACAAGGTGACACCGCACGGCAAGCCGCCGGGCCCTGCCAAGACCGGCGTGCGCGGCATCAACGGCTATACCGGCTGGTTCGCGGGCGATGACGGGATGAAGGGTAGTTACGGCGGCTATGACGGGCCGTGTCCGCCCTGGAACGACACCATCGTCCACCACTACCATTTCGCCGTCTACGCGCTCGACGTGCCGAGTCTCAAGCTCAACAGCAATTTCGACGGGCCACGGGCGCTGAAGGCGATGAAGAGACACATCCTCGCCACGGGGGAGACGGTCGGCACTTATGTGCTCAACCCCGCCATGACGAAGACCGGCACCGCCAAATAGGAGCCGGCGGCCGGGCTAGCTAGAGCAGCCAGGCCGCGAGGATGAGCAACACGAGGACGATGCCGCCGATGCTCCATTTGAGCAGGCGGGTGAAGCCGTGCCACATCTCGAGATGGCGTTGCAGCTCCTGGTCCATGGCCATGCTATACCCCCTCAGGTGACGTTCCGCCGGACTCGTATACCGCGAGCGCGCCGCTTGGCAAGCGCCGCCCGGGTTCAGTCCGG
>DASVOY010000662.1:0-5104 GCA_036383115.1 Allostellaceae bacterium | reverse complement strand
GCCTCCGAGCCGGCCATCCTCGTCTTCTCGGCGGCGCGTTAGCAAGACGTGGATGCGCGGGACAAGCCCGCGCATGACGACCGAGGGGTTGGCAGAACGGGTCTGGGGAGAGCTTTGATGGACAATCTCGGCACCAGCGTCAAGGCGCTGGTCTTCGACGTTTTCGGCACGGTCGTCGACTGGCGCGGCAGCATCCTGCGCGAGCTCGGCGCGCTCGGCCGCGCCAAGGGCATCACGGCGGATTGGGAGGCTTTCGTCGACGACTGGCGCAAGGGATATCAGCCGGCGATGCGCCGCGTGCGCTGCGGCGAGCTGCCCTGGACGAAGATCGACGATCTGCACCGCATGATCCTGGATGAGCTGCTGGTCAAATACCGCATGACGGGGCTGAGCGAGGCGGAGAAGGACCATCTCAACCGCGCTTGGCACCGGCTCGACCCGTGGCCCGATGCGGTCGAGGGGCTGGTGCGGCTCAAGCGCCGGTTCATCATCGGCACGCTCTCCAACGGCAATATGGGCCTGCTCGTCGACATGGCGAAGCGCGCCGGGCTCCCCTGGGATGTGGTCCTCTCCGCCGAGCTCGCCCATCACTACAAGCCCGACCCGCAGGCCTACCAGATGCCGCCGGCGCTGCTGGGCCTCGCCGCGCGCGAGGTGATGCTGGTGGCGGCCCACCCCAACGACCTCGCCGCCGCGGCGACGCAGGGACTGCGCACCGGCTACGTGCCGCGCCCGCTCGAATGGGGCCCCAAGGGCAAGCCCCATGACGTGCCCGAGAAGAACTTCGACGTGGTGGCGAAAGACTTCGGTCATCTGGCCGAGCTGATGGGCGCCTGACCTGGTCGTTGCGGCGCGCGCCGGTTCGGCGGCGCTCGCGGCGACCGCTTCCGGGGCGAAGGCGTTGCGGGTATCGTGTCGCCGCGGGAGGAACCATGCCGATGCAGCCCCAACGATCGCGGCCCGATGCCGCACTCGACACCGGCCTTGCCGTGCGCCTCGCCTGCCGCGGCGGCGCGTGGGGCGGCCCGACGGCGGGCCTCGCCAAGGGCTATGTGCAGGGCAATCTCGTCATCCTGCCGGCCGATCTGGCTCACGAGTTCCTGCGCTTCTGCCAGGCCAATCCCAAGCCTTGCCCGGTTATCGGGATGTCGGAGCCGGGCGAGTCCGGGATTCCCGCGCTCGGCCGCGATCTCGACATCCGCACCGACCTGCCGCGCTATCGCGTCTGGCAGAAGGGCGAGCTGGTGGACGAGCCGGTCGACATCCGGGACTGGTGGCGCGGCGATCTCGTCTCCTTCGTCATCGGCTGCTCCTTCTCCTTCGAGGAGGCCCTGCTCGACGCCGGGCTGCCGCTGCGCCACATCGAGCGAGGCATCAACGTCGCGATGTACCGCACCAACATCGCCTGCCATCCCGCCGGCCGGTTCGCCGGCCCGCTGGTCGTGTCGATGCGGCCGCTGCGGCCGGCCGACGCGATCCGCGCGGTCCAGATCACCTCGCGCTTTCCCGCGGTCCACGGCGCGCCCGTCCATATCGGCCTGCCTGGGATCATCGGCATCGCCGATCTCGCCGTGCCGGACTACGGCGATGCCGTCGAGGTCCGCGACGACGAGCTGCCGGTCTTCTGGGCCTGCGGCGTGACACCCCAGGCCGTGATCGCGGCGGCAAGGCCCGACTTCGCGATAACGCATGCGCCGGGCGCGATGCTGGCGAGCGATCTCTTGAACGCGCAGCTCGCGGCGCTCTAGGAGAGAGGATGACGGCTCCAACCTCCGAGCGCCGGCAGCGCGGCTGGCAGTTCTGGATCGACCGCGGCGGCACCTTCACCGATGTGGTGGCGCGGCGTCCGGACGGTACGCTCGTCACCCACAAGCTCCTCTCCGACAATCCCGAGCGCTACCAGGATGCGGCGATCCAGGGCATCCGCGACCTGCTCGGGCTCGCCGCCGATGACGCCGTGCCCGGCGCCGCGATCGACGCGGTGAAGATGGGCACCACGGTCGCCACCAATGCGCTGCTCGAGCGCAAGGGCGAGCGCACGGTGCTGGTGATCACGAAGGGCTTCGGCGACGCGCTGCGCATCGGGTACCAGAACCGGCCGCGGCTCTTCGACCGCCGCATCGTGCTGCCGGACCTGCTCTATGAGCGCGTCGTCGAGGCGGAGGAGCGCGTCACCGCCGAGGGCGAGGTGCTCACGCCCATCGACCTCAGGCGGCTGCGCGCCGATCTCCGCGCCGCCTACGATGCCGGCATCCGCTCGGCGGCGATCGTCTTCCTGCACGGCTATCGCTATCCCGAGCATGAGCGGCGCGCCGCCAAGGTCGCGCGCGAGGTGGGCTTCACCCAGGTGTCGGTCGGCCACGAGGTGAGCCCGCTGATGAAGCTGGTGGGCCGCGGCGACACCACCGTGGTCGACGCCTATCTCTCGCCGATCTTGCGCCGCTATGTCGACCGCATCGCCGGCGAACTCGGCGGCACGCGGCTGCTGTTCATGCAGTCGAATGGCGGGCTTGCCGATGCGCGGCGCTTCCAGGGCAAGGATGCGATCCTGTCGGGTCCGGCCGGCGGCATCGTCGGCGCGGTGCGCACGGCGGAGATGGGAGGATTCGACAAGATCATCGGCTTCGACATGGGCGGCACCTCGACCGACGTGTCGCATTATGCCGGCGAGTACGAGCGCAGCTTCGAGACCGTGGTGGCGGGCGTCCGCATGCGCGCGCCGATGATGCACATCAACACCGTGGCCGCGGGCGGCGGCTCGATCTGCACCTTCGACGGCGCGCGCTACCGCGTCGGGCCGGAATCGGCGGGCGCCAATCCCGGCCCCGCCTGCTATCGCCGCGGCGGGCCGCTCACCGTCACCGACTGCAACGTCATGCTTGGCAAGCTGCAGCCGCGCTTCTTCCCGCGCGTCTTCGGTCCCAGGGGCGATGAGCCGCTCGACGCCGAGGTGGTGACGCGCAAATTCGCCGAGCTCGCCGAGGCCATCGCCCGCTCGACCGGCAATCGCCGCTCCCCCGTCGAGGTCGCCGAGGGTTTCCTCCGGATCGCCGTCGAGAATATGGCGAACGCGATCAAGCAGATCTCGATCCAGCGCGGCTACGACGTGACGGAGTACACGCTGTGCTGCTTCGGCGGCGCCGGCGGGCAGCATGCCTGCCTCGTCGCCGACGCGCTCGGCATGAAGCGCATCTACATCCATCCCTTCGCCGGCGTGCTCTCCGCCTATGGCATGGGGCTCGCCGACCTGCGCACGCTGCGCGAGCAGGCGGTCGAGGCGAAGCTCGCCGACGAGGCGATGCCGGAGCTGGCGGCGACGCTCGACCGCCTGGCCGAGGACGGCGCCGCCGAGATGCGCAGCCAGGGCATCGCCCCGCAGCAGATCAGCGTGCTGCGCAAGGCGCATGTGAAATACGAGGGCACCGACACGCCGCTCGTCGTGCCGCATGGCGACCGCGCCGCCATCACCGCCGCCTTCAAGGCGGCGCACAAGCAGCGCTACGGCTGCGTCGTGCCGGAGAAGCCGCTCGTCGTCGAGGCGGTGTCGGTCGAGGTCGTCGGCGCCACCGACGTCGCCGCCGATCCGGTCTATCCCGCTGCGGCCGAGCCGGGCGAGCCGGCGCCGCTCGCCACCGTGGCGATGTTCACCGCCGGCGCCGAGCATCGGACGCCGGCCTATGACCGCGACGCGCTGCTGCCGGGACAGCGGGTGCAGGGGCCGGCGATCATCCGCGAGGCGACCGCCACGACGATCGTCGAGCCGGGCTGGCGCGCGGTGCTGGACGAGCGCCGCTATCTCGTGCTCGAGCGGGTCGAGGCGCTGCCCAAGCGCGTCGCCATCGGCACCAGCGTCGATCCCGTCATGCTCGAGGTCTTCAACAATCTGTTCATGGCGGTCGCCGAGCAGATGGGCGTGGCGCTGCAGAACACCGCCTATTCCGTCAACATCAAGGAGCGGCTCGACTTCTCCTGCGCGCTCTTCGACCGCGAGGGCTCGCTCATCGCCAACGCGCCGCACATGCCGGTGCATCTGGGCTCGATGGGCGAGAGCGTGCAGACCGTCATCCGCGCCCGCGGCAAGGGGCCGGACGGCAAGCCCGCCGACGGGCGCGGCATGCGGCCGCGCGACGTCTATGTCCTCAACGCGCCCTACAATGGCGGCACGCATCTGCCCGACATCACCGTCATCACGCCGGTCTTCGCGGAGAAGGACGCGGCCGGCTCCTTCGACAAGAGCTCAGGAGGCGACGTGCTGTTCTACGTCGCCTCGCGCGGGCATCACGCCGATATCGGCGGCATCACGCCGGGCTCGATGCCGCCCTCGAGCCGCGTCGTCGAGGAGGAGGGCGTGCTCATCGACAATTTCCTCCTCGTCGATGCCGGAAGCTTCCGCGAGCGCGCGCTGATCGATCTGCTGTCCTCGGGCAAATACCCCTCGCGCAATCCGGCGCAGAACCTCGCCGACCTCAAGGCGCAGATCGCCGCCTGCGAGAAGGGCGTGCAGGAGCTCAACCGCATGGTCCGCCATTTCGGCCAGGCGGCGGTCGAGGCCTATATGCGCCACGTCCAGGACAATGCCGAGGAGGCGGTGCGCCGCGTGCTCGGCGTCCTGAAGGACGGTGCCTTCGCCTACGAGATGGACGACGGCGCGGTCATCAAGGTGCGGATATCGATCGACCAGGTGGCGCGCCGCGCGGTGATCGACTTCACCGGCACGAGCGCGCAGCTCGACAGCAACTTCAACGCGCCCTCCGCTGTGTGCAAGGCGGCGGTGCTCTACGTCTTCCGCACCCTGGTCGAGGACGAGATCCCGATGAATGGCGGCTGCTTGAAGCCGCTCGACATCGTCATCCCGCCAGACTCGATGCTGAGCCCGCGCTATCCCGCCGCGGTGGTCGCCGGCAATGTCGAGACGTCGCAGGGCATCACCGACGCGCTCTATGGCGCGCTCGGCGTGATGGCGGCAGCGCAGGGGACGATGAACAACCTGACCTTCGGCAATGCTAGGTACCAATATTACGAGACGATCTGCTCGGGCTCATCGGCCGGACCGGGATTCGACGGCACCGACGGCGTCCACACGCATATGACCAATTCGCGGCTG
>DASVOY010000661.1:0-4434 GCA_036383115.1 Allostellaceae bacterium | reverse complement strand
ATGCAAGAAGCAGCACCAGGGCCGCTCCGATCGCGGCCGCGTTGCCGATCCGCAGGGGCCTATCCCTCGGTGTCGCCTGCGACATCTTGCGAAGGCTCCTCGCGCTGGCCAGCGACCGGAGGCCGGAGCCTAGAAAACCCGCCGCAGCTTCTCGGTGGCGGCGACGAGCCGGGCGCGGATGCCCGGCTCCATGGCGGAGTGGCCGGCATCGGCGACGATGACGTATTCGGCCTCGGGCCAGGCGCGGGCGAGTTCGTCGGCGCTGACGATCGGGCAGACCATGTCGTAGCGGCCCTGGACGATAATCCCCGGCACATGGCGGATGCGGTGGATATGGGCGACGAGGTCATCCTGGGGCGCGATCACGTTGTTGCGGAAATAATGCGCCTCGATCCGCGCCAGACCGAGCGCCATACGGTCCTCGCCGAAGGCGGCGACGGTGTCTGGGCTCGGCAGCAGGGTCGAGCAGGCGCCCTCATAGGTGCTCCAGGCCCGCGCCGCCGGCATGTGCACCGCGGGATCCGGGTCGGTCAGGCGGCGGTAGTAGGCCGACAACAGGTCGCCGCGCTCGGCTTCCGGCAGAAAACCCGCGAAATTCCGCCACGCCTCGGGGAACACCGTGCGTATGCCGTAGAGGAACCAGTCGACCTCGGAGCGTCGGCACAGGAAGATGCCCCTGAGCACGAGGCCGAGGCAGCGAGACGGGTGCGCCTCGGCATAGGCCAGCGCCAAGGTCGAGCCCCAGGAGCCGCCGAACACGGCCCAGCGCTCGATGCCGAGATGACAGCGCAGCAGCTCCATGTCGGCGACGAGATGCCGGGTCGCATTGTCGGCGAGCGCGCCCAACGGCGTCGAGCGGCCGGCGCCGCGCTGGTCGAAGACGACGATGCGGTAATGCTGCGGATCGAAGAAGCGGCGGTGGGTCGGCGTCGCGCCGGCGCCGGGACCGCCATGCAGGAAGGCCACCGGCACGCCACGCGGATTGCCGGATTGCTCCCAGTACATGGTGTGCACGCCGTCGAGCTTCAGCATTCCGGTGGCATAGGGCTCGATCGGCGGAAATAGATCCTGGCGGGTCATCGAGGGGTTCCTGGCAGAGCGCACCGGCGCAGTCTAAAGCGAGCATGCGCGAAGGCAACCGCCGACACGGCGTGCCGGCCGCGACCGCTCCGCGCGGCTTGATCGGCAGCGAGCGTACGCTATGGTGATGCGAACGGACGCAACGCAATCAGTCCGCCGAATCAAACGATTTCGGTCGGCCGCGCGCCATTGGCCACCTCGGGGAGGGATATCGATGAAGCACCGTTTCAACCGTCGTCAATTCGCCTTCGGCGTCGCCGCGACCGGCGCCGTCCTTGCCACCTCCGGGAGCGCAGGGCGGGTGCGCGCGGCGACGCCGCCGATCAAGATCGGCAGCCTGCTGCCGCGGTCCGGTTTCGAGGCGCTGATCGGCCAGGGCTGCCAGCGCTCGGTCGAGATCGCCAAGAAGCTGCTGCCGGATTTGGGCTATTCATTCGAGGTCATCGATGCCGACACCGAATCGAAGCCGGAAGTGGCGCGCACCCAGGCCGAGAAGCTGATCCGCGACGGTGCCAACATCCTGGTCGGCGCGTTCGACTCCGGCCAGACTTTCGCCATCGCCCAAGTGGCCGAGCAGAACGGCGTGCCCTTCGTGATCAACATCGGCTCCGATCCCGCGATCACAGAGCAGGGCTACAAGTACGTTTTCCGCAATTTCCCGACGAGCGTCATGCTCGGCAGCAACGGGCTGTCGCGCTTCAACGATCTGTTCAAGGCGAGCGGCACGACGCCGAAGACGGCGGTGCTGATGCATGTGAACGACACGTTCGGGCAGTCGATGCTCAAGGGCATCAATGCGCTGATGCCAAAGCTCAACCTGCCGTTCCAGATTGTCGAGACCATTGCCTATGATCCGCAGGCCAAGGATCTCTCGATCGAGGTGGCCAAGGCCAAGGCCGCAAAAGCCGACATCCAGATGGTGGTGACGCGGCTCAACGACGCCATCTTGATGACGCGCGAGATGGTGAAGCAGAAATACGAGCCGATGGCCATCATCAGCCCCGGCAGCCCCGGCATGTACCAGACGCAATACCTCAAGGTATTGGGAAAATATGCCGAGTACGCCATCACCAACGTGCCCTGGCTCGATCCCAAGCAGCCCTTCGCGCATACGTTCGAAGCGGCCTTCAAGAAGACCTATCCCGAGGAGATCTGCGACATCGACGCGGGCTTCACTTTCGAGGGCATCCTGATTTGCGCCGATGCCTACAAGCGCGCCGGCTCGACCAGGCCCGAGGCGCTCGTCGAGGCGCTCAAGGCTACCAACATCAAGGATCGGGTGATGCTGGGCGGGGCGATCAGCTTCAACGAAAAGGGCCAGAATGTGAACCTGCCCTCGGCCTGCGTGCAGAACCGCAACGGCAAACCCACCGTGGTGCTGCCGGCGGAGAACGCCGAGCTCAAGCCGGTCTTCCCCGTGCCGGGCTGGTCGCAACGCACTTAGATCGCCGGCACATCGGCCGGCGGCTCCGGGCGCGGGTGGCATGCTCTACCTCAACATTATCGTCGCGGGGCTGCTGACCGGCGCCGTCTACGGGCTGATGGCGCTCGGCCTGTCGGTGATCTTCGGCGTCATCCGTGTCGTCAATTTCGCCCATGGCGAGATGATGGTGGTGGGCATGTACGCCGCCTACCTGGTCGCGACGAAGACGGGGCTCGATCCGGTCGCGGCGCTGCCGCTGGTGGCGGGCGGGCTTTTCGTTCTGGGCTATGCGCTCCAGCGCGGGCTGATCAACCGCTATGTCGCGCGGCCCGAGCATGAGCAGTTTCTGCTGCTGCTCGCCATCGCCACCGTCATCACTGCCAGCCTGCTGATGGGCTTCGGGCCCGATGCGCGCAACGTGCAGCTCGACTACGCCTACGACTCGTATCAGTTCGGACCCCTCCTTCTCGACAAGGTGCGCGTGCTCGCCGCCCTGGGCGCGGTAGTGGGCGTCGCGGCGCTCTGGGCTTTCTTCCGTCTGACGCGCACGGGCAAGGCGATCCGCGCCTGCGCCGACAACCAGTTCGGCGCCGAGGTCGTGGGCCTCGACGTGAAGCGCCTTTACGCCGTCACCTTCGGCATCGGCGCTGCCTGCGTCGGCGCGGCGGGATGCCTGATGCTGCTGCTGATCGACGTTCAGCCCTACATCGCCACCGACTACACGCTCCTCGCCTTCATCATCGTCATCCTCGGCGGGCTCGGCAGCATGCCCGGAGCACTCCTGGGCGGGCTGCTCGTGGGCGTGTCCGAGGCGCTCTCCGGCTTCGTCATCGAGCCTTCGCTGAAGAGCGCGTTCAGCTTCGCGCTCCTCATCCTCGTGCTGCTCGTCCGGCCCCAGGGCTTGCTGGGGCGCGCATGAGGTCCGGCCGCTTCCCCGCCATGCCGCGGCGCGCCGCGGCGGCGCTCATCCTGTTCGTCGCGGCGATGCTGGCCCTGCCGCTTTTCGCCAGCAGCTACATGGTCTCGGTGCTGGTCGTGGTGCTCTTCGCCGCTTATTTCGGTCAGGCCTGGAACATCGTGACCGGCTTTGCCGGGCAGCTCTCGCTCGGCCACGCGCTCTATGTCGGGCTGGGCGCCTATACCAGCGCCGCGCTCTTCACCCATTATGGCCTGCCGCCCTGGCTCGGCATGCTCGTCGGCATGGTCGTCGCCGGCCTCGCCGGCAGCGTCATTGCCGCGCTCTCCTTCCGCTTCCGCGTCGGCGGCGTCTATTTCGCGCTCCTCACCATCGCCTTCGCCGAGTTCGCCCGCATCCTCTTCGATCATTTCGGCTGGGTCGGCGCGGCGAGCGGGCTGTTCCTGCCGGTGTCGAGCCAGGCGCGCAACGACCTGTTGCTGCTGCGGGGATCGCCGGTCATGTTCTACTATCTCCTGCTGGCGCTGACGCTGGGCGCGCTCGCGCTGTGCCATCACCTGCTCAATCGCCGCATCGGCTACTACTGGCAGGCGATCCGCGAGGACGAGGAGGCGGCACGGGCGCTCGGTATCGATGTCTTCCGCTACAAGATCGCGGCGATGGCGCTCTCGGCGGCGATGACGTCGGTGGGCGGCGCCTTTCTCGCCTTCTATGAGAACAATCTCTATCCCGACACCGTCTTCGCCGTCGGCCGCTCGGTCGAGATCATCACCGCTCCCATCATCGGCGGCCTCGGCACGCTCTTCGGCCCGATCCTCGACGCCTTCGTGCTGACGACGCTGGGCGAGGCGACGACCTCGCTCAGCAGCGGCTTTCCCGTCAACGGGCTGAAGCAATGGTGCTACGGCGCGGCGCTTCTCGCCATGGTCGCGCTGCAGCCGGCGGGGTTGTGGCCATGGCTGCGCGCGCGGCTCGGCCTCGGCGAGGTGCGGCGATGACGGCCGGCGCCCTCCTC
>DASVOY010000660.1:0-5782 GCA_036383115.1 Allostellaceae bacterium | reverse complement strand
CCGGCCCTTGCGCCAGGACACGGCCGCGATGGAGGACGATGACCTGACCCTCGGGATCGACTTCGTCGATGAGATGCGTGGCCCAGAGCGCGGCCAAGCCCTCGTCGCGGCAGAGGCGGCGCACATGGTCAAGGAGGAATTGCCGGCTGGCGATGTCGAGGCCGACCGTCGGCTCGTCGAGCAGCAGCAATTGCGGCCGATGCAGGAGCGCGCGGGCGATCTCGACGCGGCGGCGCTGGCCGCCGCTCAGTTGACGCACCTTGTCACCGAGCCGGTCGGTCAGGCCGACGCGCCCGATTTCGGCGGCGATGCGCTCGGCTGCGAGGCGCCGCGGCAGGCCGTGCAGCGCGGCGTGATAGAAGAGATTCTGCGCCACCGAGAGATCGAGGTCGAGCGTCGACTGCTGAAACACGACGCCGATGCGGGCGAGCGCCTCGGACGGGTGCTGCTTGATCTCCCGGCCGAAGATGCGGACCGAGCCGCTGCGATGGTCGTAGAGCCGCGTGATGAGCGAGAACAGCGTCGTCTTGCCGGCGCCGTTGAGGCCGAGCAAGGTCACGCGCTGGCCGGGGAGGATGGTGAGCGAGACGTCGCGCAGCACCTCGCGTGCGCCGAAGGCGTGGCTCACGCCAGCGACGGCAAGTGCCGGCTCTGCCGCCGGCTGCGCCGCGGCGGGCGTTGCGACATTCGCCGCCCTGGCATGCAAATCCGGCACCATATCCCGGCTCATGGCCGCACGACCACGCCCCAGGGCTGATTGCCGACGGTCACCGATTTGACGACGCGAAGCGCCGCGACGTCGATCACGGAGATGTCGTTGCTGATGCCGTTGGTGGTGAAGAGGCGGCTCTCATCGTGATTGAAGGCGAGATTCCACACGCGCTGGCCGACCAGGAGATATTTCTTCACCTCGTAGGTCTGCGCATCGACGACCGCGACGTTATTGGACGGCCCCAGCGCGACGAAGGCGAGTTTCCGATCCTTGGTCAAGGCGATGCCGACTGCCTGGACGGCTTCCTGGCGCACGTTCGGAACGGCGAACTTGATCTTGTGGGTGATCTTGTGCGAGGCAGCGTCGATCACGCTGACCGTGCCGCCGATCTCGGAGGAGACCCAGACCTCCTTGCCGTCGGACGTCCACTCGGCGCGGCGCGGGCGGCTATCGACCAGGACGTTCGCGACGATCTTGTGCGTGTCGTTGTCGATGAAATGCGCCATGCTGGTCGTCTCGGAGGTGTTGACGATCCATTTCCCGTCGGGGCTGATGCCCATGCCTTCCGGCTCGACGCCCACGGGTATCTCGCCGGAGATCCGGCGCTCGGCGATGTCGATGATCGAGACGAGGCTGTTGCCCTCGTTGGCGACATAGAGATGCCGCCCGTCCGGGTGGAGCGCGAAGGTCTCGGGATCGGCGCCGCTCGGCAAAGGCGGCTTGAGCGTATAGGTGTCGAGATCGAGCACCTCGATCTCGTTGTCGTCGCTGGCGCAGATGTAAAGCGACTTGTTGTCCTTCGACAGCACGATGCCGCGCGGCCGCTGCCCGACCGGAACGGAGCGCAGCACCTTCAGCGTCTCGCCGTCGATGACCGTGATCGAGTTGCCCTTCTCGTTCGAGACCAGCACCGTATCCGCCCGGACCGCGCCGCCGAGAAGGAGAAAGAGCGCAAGCGCCGCAGGCGCCGCCGCGAAGGATCGATACATGCGGGTCCTCTGCGTCACCCGAGATGGCATTTGCTCTCTGGCTGATCGATGCCCAGGGTGTCAAGTTCCGAGACCTGATGCAAAAAGCCCGGCTGCGGCGACACCGAGACGAGCGCGCGCTCATCGGCGAGCAGGATCGCCTGGCGCATCTGCCCATCCCAGGGGCGGAAGCTCAGCGGCGAACCTTTATAGCCGCCGAGCTGAAACTGGTCGCTTCGCATATAGGCGGCGAGCTGCCGCGGATCGGTCGATTGCGCGCGCACCGCAGCTTCGCCGACGGCGCGCGCGGCGAGCCAGGCGGCGTAGTCGCGCTCGGTCATCCAGCGCTTGGCGGCGTGGCGGAAGCGATCCTGCAGCTGCGTCGCGCCCCATTCCTGATGCGGCCGCGCCCAGGCGGACGGAACCAATCCCGACGTGCCGGCGACCGGGCGCGGGTCATAGGTCGAATAGCTGAAGTAGTCGCCGAATTCATCATCCTCGTCGGCCACCACGAGAATGTCGTAGCTCACGCCCTGCGTGAAGCTCGCGACCTCGGCGGCGATCGCGTAATGGCCGGTGTCGGAGCGCCGCGCGCCCGGCTGGTAGGTCCAGGGCTTCTCGGCGGCAAGGCGGGCGCCGAATTTCGTGATCGAGCGCTTGACGGCCGCGGCGTAGGCGCGGTCGGCCTCGCTCGGGCCGACGACGAGGAACACCTTCCGCCACTGCTTGACCATGAGATATTGCACGAGCGCGTCCGCCAGCATGGCGCGGCTCGGCACGGTGTGAAGCACATTGGCGCGGCATTTGCCGGCGCGCAGGTCGTCATCCGAAGCAGCGGTGTTGAAAAGGGTGACGTTCCGCGCCTCCGGCAGGTCGGCAATGGCGAGGAGCGACGTCTCCGGCAGATCGGTGACGACCAGCCGGACACCTTCGCCCACGAGCTTGCGGAACGCCGCGGCGATGTCGCCGCCCGCGGGCACCAGCGCCTCGGCGAGGCGGAATTGCTGCCCGGTGAAACGGCCGGTCGTGTTGTCGTCCGCGATGCCGAGACGCGCGCCGGCGACGCCTTCATCACCCGGCGGTGGGTCGAGATAAGGCTGGGGCGCCTCGCGTTTCACGACCTCCCCCAGGAAGCCGATGCTCACGGCGGCCGAGCCCTGCTCCTCCGCCCGCGCCGGCCCTGCCGCGACCGCAAGCGCGAGCGCCGCCGGCACGGCAAGCGCGGTGAGCGCCCGAATTGAGCACAGCATGATCAGAGCGCGCACACCCTCTCCTCCCGCTTGCCCCAGGGGTCTTGGAGAGATTGTGGCGTCAATTGGCTGGGAATGCCACCCCGGCTGCGGCGAGCGGGGCGCAGGGCACCATCATTTCAGCGTTTCGAGATAGGCAATGACGTTGTCGCGGTCTTTTTCATTCTTCAGTCCCGGAAAGATCATCTTGGTGCCCGGCACGAGCTTGCGCGGGTCTTCCAGATAGGTGTGAAGCTCCTCCGGCGTCCATTTGTGTTTGAAGTTTTTCATGGCGTCGGAGTAGTTGAAGTTCGGCGCCGTTCCGGCCTCGCGACCGACCACGCCGGCGAGGCTGGGGCCGATCTTGTTCTTGCCCGGTTCCGTGGTGTGGCAGAGCGCACACTGCTTGAACACTTGCTTGCCTGCCTCGGGGTCGCCGGCGGCGTAGGCGGCATTGGCCGCCAGAGTCATTCCCAACGCCGCGGCCAGGATTTTCGTCGACATATCGGCTCCTTCCTCGGGGTATTGCCGCGCGTGGACACGCGCGCTGCTTCTGCTGCCATCGCTATAACGGCAGCGGCAGGGCATTTCATCCCGAATTGGTGACAATCTGCAACCAATCTTTGCGCCGGGCCGGCTACGCCCCTCAGTGTACAGCCTTCTCGCGGTTGACGGCCTTGTCGAGCCCCTTGGCGGCATCGAGGCCTCTCACATCACGGAGCACGGTGCCATCGAGATCGGCCTCGGTCAGGTCCGCCCCTGCAAGGTCGGCGCCGGTGAGATCGGCACCGGCGAGGTTGGCGCGAAACAGCACGGCGCCGGACAGGTTGGCCCCGGAGAGATTGGCGAAGGCGAGAACCGCGCGGTTGACGTCGGCGCCGGAAAAATCCGCGCCGCTGAGATCGGAACTGCTGAAGTCGTTGCGCATCTGCCCCATGGGCTGGTTCTTGAGGTCGACGCCGAGCCGCGCGCCGGTGAAGCGCGCGCGCCGCATGTCGACGCCGTTGAACCGCGCGATGATGCGCGCACCCGACAGGTTGGCATCGGCAAAGCGCGGCGCCTCGCTCGCCGGCGCCGCCGCCATGGTCGTGGAGACGACGGGCCCGAACAGACTGACATTCGACAAATCGGCGCCGCTGAAATCGGCGCGCATGATCCAGGCGAGATCGAGGCGGGCGCCTTCGAGCTTGGCGCCAGTGAACTTGGCGCCGACGAGCTTGGCGCCGAAGAGATCGGCATGGGCGAGGTTGGCGTGGCTGAAGTCGAGCCCGCTGAGGTCGAGTTCGCTCAGATCCTTGCCGGAAAAATCCGCCGCATGCCCGGCCGTCGCGTCGGCGAGCGCGGCGCGCACCTGCTCTGCCGTGAGGTCCGCGGCGCCGGCGCGGCCCGCGGCCAGCAGCCCGGCGGCGGCGACCGCCAGCACGCTCTTCCATCTCGGCATCCCGTCCTCCTTGGCGGCGCTTCAGCCCGCCGCCATAGCTTGCCAGGTGGCGACCGCCTGGCGGGTCTCGGCGACGTCATGGACCCGCAGAATGTTCACGCCCTGGCTCACGCCATAAAGCGCTCCGGCGAGGGAGCCGGGCAGCCGTTCCTTCGGCGTCAAGCCGCCGCCGATCCGGCCGACCAGGCCCTTGCGCGAGATGCCCAGCATCACGCCGCAGCCCAGCGCCTGAAAGAGCGCGAGCCGCGTCACGATGTCGAGATTATGCGCCGAGCGCTTGCCGAAGCCGATACCGGGGTCGACGACGATGCGTTCGCGCGGAATGCCGGCCGCACCGCAAGCCTCGATCCGCGCCGCCAGATACTCCAGCACGTCGAGCGAGGCGAGCGTGTAGGAAGGATTGTCCTGCATAGTCCGCGGCTCGCCCTGCATGTGCATCAGCACCAGCGCCGCACCGGAACGGGCGGCGACGGCCATGTTCTCGGGCTCGCCGGTCAGCGCCGAGACGTCATTGATGATGCGCGCCCCGGCCGTGAGCGCGGCCGCCATGACGGCGGCCCGCCGGCTGTCGATCGAGACGAGGGCGCCGGCGGCGGCGAGCGCGCGCACCACCGGCTCGACGCGGCGAACCTCTTCCTCGGCGGGAACGGGCTGGGCGCCCGGGCGGGTCGACTCTCCGCCGACATCGAGGATGTCGGCCCCCGCGTCGAGCAGCGCGCGGCCATGCTCGATGGCGCGCTCGGCGACGGCAAAGTCGCCGCCATCGGAGAAGCTGTCCGGGGTCACGTTGACGATGCCCATCAGCAAGGGCCGGTCGAGGGCGAGGCCGGCCCAGGCCGGACGCGGCGCGCTCAGCCGCTCCAGTTGGCTCTCGACGCGCGCAGCGGCGGCGGACCCGCGTTCCGCCGCCCATCGCCTCGCCTCGGCGAGCGAGCAGAGTGCCGTCGCAATCTCGCCATCCGTCCGGCGCGCCAGAACCTCGATCATCGGGAAGGCGAGGCCGGAGGCGGCGAGCGGCAGGGCCGCCGCTTGCGCCAACGCCGCCGTTGCGGCACCTCCGGACAGGAGCCCGACCGGGCGCAGCCAGAGCTGCGCCGCCGGAATGCCGGTCAGCTTGTCCAAGCCAGCGGCGGCTTCCATCGGGACTGTCCTTCATCCGCCTCGGGACGACACACGCAGCCCTGATCATGCCGCCTGGGTTGGCGAGATCAAGCCGTCTTAACCCTTTCCGCGCCCGACGAAATATGCTGGAGTCGCGCTCCAGGGAGGAAACGCCGAAAATGGCGGAAGGCAGGGCAAGATCGCTCGACCGCACGAAGGTCCGGCCGGAGCGCCGGGTGCAGTTGCGGGTCGTGGCACGCAGCGACGAGACTGCCGACGGCCGCAGCCCGATGCCGCTGTCTGCGCCTTCCGTCGCCCCGCTTGTGCTCTC
>DASVOY010000659.1:0-2338 GCA_036383115.1 Allostellaceae bacterium | reverse complement strand
ACTTGCCGCACTCGCCAGCCTGCCGATCGCGCTCACGATCTAGCGCGGGAGTGCCCGGAGCGCCCGGGCACTCCACGACAAGCCTTGCGGGATCGCGCTACTTCGTCGCCGGCGGCGGGGTCGAGCCGACGGCCGGAGCTCCGCCGGTGCCCACCGGCAGCATCAGGTGCTCATAGGGCGTGCCCGGCCACATGACATAGGGCGTGTTGGGATCGGCCTTGGCCTCGCGCGGATAGCCCTGCATCATCGACTTGGCGTCCGCACCGACGATCATCACGTGGGCGCCGGTCCTGACCCAATTGTTGTCGGCGGCCTGCTCCTTGGCATAGGGATCGGTGTTGCTCGCGCCGGTGTCGCCGTTGAGCATGTAGATGAAGCCGATCTTCTGCGGCGCGGGCCCGTGCGATTGCCAGGCCTGCGCCCACTCCATCGCCGCCTTGTCGGCGCACATCGGCGCGCCGCCCGGATCCATGCAGGTCCAGCCATTGTCGCCCTGGCGCACGGCGTGCATCTTGCCGTCGTGGCCCATGTTCAGGACCGTCGCATGCTCGAGCACGTGCTGGGGCGCGGCGGTGCTCAGCCGCTCCATGAGCTGCTCGTCCGTCAACATCGCCGGCGGCGTGTCGGCCTTGGCGATGCCGGCGAGCGCGCTCAACGACGCGCCGAGCGTCAGGCCCATCAATATGCGGTGGCTGCGCATCCGTACCTCCCTTGCTTTTTGGATGACAGTGCCCGGATCCGGGCAGAGGGGCCGGTGACCCGCATCAAGCAGGCGCATAGCCGCGCCGCGCCGTAAATCGGTGAAACACTGTAGGGCATGGCGGCCGGGCGCCGCGGGGCGCAACGAGCGAGTGCCCGGCCGAGCCGGGCACCCGCGCCAAGCGCGCCGGCACGCACTCGCGCTTGCGTGGCGCTGCGCGGAATGGCGGGCGTGCCGCGCCTTGACCCTCGCGCCGCCGCACCCGACATCAGCGCCATGTGCGGCCGCTATCAGAGCCATCTCCCGCCCGACGAGGTCGCGCGCTGGTTCGGCACGCGGAACGTCGTGCCGAACTATCCCGCGCGCTACAACGTGGCGCCGACCGACCCGATCCTCGCGGTGCGCTTCAACCCCAAGACCGGCGAGCGCAGCCTCGATGCGCTGCGCTGGGGCCTGGTGCCGCATTGGGCGAAGGATCTCTCGATCGGCGCGCGGCTGATCAATGCGCGCGCCGAGACGCTGGCGACGACGCCCTCCTTCCGCGACGCCTTCGCCCGCCGGCGCTGCCTCATCCCGGCGAGCGGCTTCTACGAGTGGAAGAAGGACGGCAAGACCAAGACGCCCTACGCCATCGTCCCCACCGACGCGCCGCTCTTCGCCTTCGCCGGCTTGTGGGAGAACTGGCGCGACCCTTCGACAAGAGCTCGGGGTGAGGGCGCCGCGGGCGGTGATGCGCCGTGGATCCGCACCTGCACCATCGTCACCGGCGCGGCGAACGAGCTGCTGGCGCCGATCCACGACCGCATGCCCGTGATCCTGCCGCGCGAGGCCTGGGCCAAATGGCTGGGCGAGGAGCCGGCCGAGCCCCGGGAGCTGCAATCCCTGCTCCAGCCCTATCCGGCCGAGCGCATGCGCGCCTATCCGATCGGCAGCCGCGTCAACAGCGTCAAGAACGACGATCCGTCGCTCCTCGACCCGCTGATGGCCGAGGGCGGCGTCAGGGTCTAGCGCCGCCGGCCGCCGTAAAAAAACCCGCGAACTTGACGCTCATCAAGGCGGCCGCGGGCCGCCGCGCAAGAATGGGTCGACGCAGAGGAGCAGCATCGCCATGGCCGTGAAGCTCAACCGCAGCGGCTACGACCACGCCCAGGAGCTCGTCGAGCTCGGCAACGTCGTGCTCGACGAGAGGGACGCCTGGAGCGAGCACCAGCCCTCGACCGAGGACGAGAACCGCTTCATCCAAGAGCACGGCATCGCCGAATACGGGCGCTGGCATCTCGGCATCGACGACGAGCATCCCGCCGATACCAAGGGCCACTACAAGTTCCCCTATGGCGACTTCCGCGACATCCACCGCTGCGCGGTGCTGTCGGCCGAGTCGCGCGCCGGCCAGTACAAATACACCGACATCGAGCTGGCGGCGGCGCATCTGCACGGCACCTTGGACGCCTTGATGGGCGCACGCGCGTAAACGGGCAGGCGGGCATCGCCCGCGCCGCCTTCAGACGCCGGCAAGCCGGTGACGCTGCCGCGCGCCGCGCCTGCGCCCTGCGCCCTTCGGCTCGCGGCTCAGCCGCGGCTCCGGGTCTCCTCCCCCGTGGAGCCCGCGCGTCGCGCGGAGTCGAAGGGCGCCCGCCC
>DASVOY010000658.1:0-2488 GCA_036383115.1 Allostellaceae bacterium | reverse complement strand
TGATCGAGGGCCTCTCCGACCTGCGCGACGAGAGCGACCGCGAGGGCGTGCGCATCGTCGTCGAGCTGAAGCGCGACGCCTCAGCCGATGTCGTGCTCAACCAGCTCTTCCGCCATACCCCGCTGCAGACCAGCTTCGGCGTCAACATGCTGGCGCTCAACGGCGGCCGCCCGGAGCTGCTGGGCCTGCGCGACATCATCGCCGCCTTCATCGCCTTCCGCGAGGAGGTCGTCACCCGCCGCACCATCCATCTCCTCGGCAAGGCGCGCGAGCGGGCGCACGTGCTGCTCGGGCTCGCGGTCGCGGTCGCCAATATCGATGCGATGATCGGACTCATCCGCAAGTCGCCGGATCCGGCGACGGCGCGCGCGGAGATGATGGCGCGGTCGTGGCCGGCGGCGAGCGTGGCGCCGCTCATCGCCCTCATCGAGGAGGCCGGCCGCGGCGGCGCGCAGAGCGACGGCAGTTACCTCCTTTCCGAGGAGCAGGCGAAAGCCATCCTCGATCTGCGCCTGCAGCGCCTGACCGGTCTCGAGCGCGACAAGATCGCCGGCGAGCTCGACGACATCGTCAAGGAGATCAAGAGTTATCTCGAGATTCTGGGATCACGCCAGCGGCTGCTCGAGGTGCTGCGCCAGGAATTGCGCGAGGTGAGGGATCAGTTCGTCACCCCGCGCCGGACCGTCATCGAGGAGGTGGAATTCGAGGCGGACATCGAGGAGCTGATCCAGCGCGAGGACATGGTCGTGACGGTGAGCCATTCCGGCTACATCAAGCGCGTGCCGCTGTCGACCTATCGCGCGCAGCGCCGCGGCGGGCGCGGGCGGTCCGGCATGGCGGTGCGCGAGGAGGATTTCGTCAGCGAGGTCTTCGTCGCTTCGACCCATGCCTCGGTGCTGTTCTTCACCTCGACGGGCCGCGTCTACAAATTGAAGGTCTACCGCCTGCCGGTCGGCACGCCGCAGGCGCGCGGCAAGGCCTTCATCAACCTGCTGCCGAATTTGGCGCCGGGCGAGCGCATCTCGACCGTGCTGCCGCTGCCCGAGGACGAATCCTCCTGGGGCAATTACACCGTGGTGTTCGCCACGGCCAAGGGCAATGTCCGCCGCAATGCGCTCTCGGATTTTGGCAATGTCCACGCCACAGGAAAGATTGCCATGAAATTCGAGGGCGAGGATGCCGATGATCGGCTCATCGCCGCGGCCGTCTGCACCGACAAGGACGATGTGCTGTTGGCGACGCGCAACGGCAAGTGCATCCGTTTTGCCGTGGGCGAGCTCCGGGTGTTCTCGAGCCGCAGCTCCGTGGGCGTGCGCGGCATTCGGCTTGGCGAAGGCGACACGCTGATATCGATGTCGATCCTCCGTCATGCGGAGGTGCCGACCGAACAGCGCTATGCGTATCTTCGTCTCGCCAATGAGCGGCGCCGCGGCGCGCCCGAAGAGATCGAAGCCGAAAACGGCGACGAGAACGGCGGCGAGGCGACCATCTCCGAGGAGGAGTACGCCGATCTCGCCGCGCGGGAGGAGTTCCTGCTGACGCTCACCGAGAAGGGCTTTGGCAAGCGCACCTCGGCTTACGACTACCCCATCACCGGACGGGGCGGCCAGGGCCGCGAGAACAACGATCTGGCCAAGGGGCAGGGCGCCACCGTCGCGGTATTTCCCGTCGCGGAAGGCGACCAGCTGATGCTGGTGACGAATGGCGGCATGGTGATCCGGGTGCCGGTCAAGGACATCAGCATCCGACGTCGCCGCAGCGGCGGCGTCACCGTGTTCAAGGTTGGCGACGGCGAGCGCGTCGTCTCGGTGGCACATCTCGCCGGCGAAAACGGCGAGAATGGCGCCGGCGAAGAGGACGGGAGAGAAATGCCGCAGCAAGGGGGAACGGCATGAGCAAGTCGCGCATCGGCGTCTATCCCGGTACGTTCGATCCCATCACCAATGGCCACACCGACATCATTCTGAGAGCGACGAAGATCGTCGACCACCTCGTGATCGGCGTGGCGCAGAATATCGGCAAGGGGCCGCTCTTCACCGCCGAGGAGCGCGTCGCCATCGTGCAGGAGGAGATCGCGCACATCGCCGGCGCCGAGGCGCAAAAGCGCGTCGAGGTGCGCGCCTTCGACAACCTCCTCATGCATTTCGCCATGGAGGTGGGCGCCACGGTGATCGTGCGCGGGCTGCGCGCCGTCTCGGATTTCGAGTACGAGTTCCAGATGGCCGGCATGAACCACCGCCTCAATCCGCACATCGAGACGGTGTTCCTCATGGCCAACGACAAGTACCAGTTCATCTCCTCGCGCTTCGTCAAGGAGATCGCGCAGCTCGGCGGCGACGTCTCGCACTTCGTCAGCCCGCGCGTCGTCGCCCGCATCGCCGCGCGCGTCGGCCGCGATGCGGGGAAGAAGGCGAAACGGTAGGAAAGTCGTCGGTCGTCAGCTATCAGCGGGCCAGGCGCTTCCGCGCGCACCGATCACTGATAACCG
>DASVOY010000657.1:0-2525 GCA_036383115.1 Allostellaceae bacterium | reverse complement strand
CGCACTGGCCGCAGCCGCGGCGCTGGGGGCGCCGGTCACGCTGGTAAGCGCGGCCGGTGCCGGCGCTTATGCCGGTCCGCTGTGGTTCAAGGCGCTGATCGAGGCCGCGCGCGCCGATCACCCCGATGTCGCCGTGGCCGCCCTGCTCGATTGCGCCGACGAGCCGGGCACGGTGCTGGCGGCCTTGCGCGCCGGCATCAAGCAGGTCCGCTTCACCGGCGCCGCAGCCGCCCGCGAGCGTCTGGCCGGGATCGCCGCCGCGCTCGGTGCCAGCATCGAGAGCGACGCCGGGCCGGCGCTCGATCTCCTCGATGCGCGCGATCCCGCCAGCGCTTGCCGCGCCTATCTCGCCGGGAACAAAACCGGGGGTTAGCGTGTTGGCCGGGACGGCGAAACCGCGGATGGCCGGCGACGCTCGGCCCTTGCCGACACCCTGCCGTCTGCTATATCCCGATCATCAAGCCGCCCAGGAGTATGCGTGCCATGCAGGCCACCGAGCGCGTCAAGAAGATCCTCGACGCTTACGAGAGCGACAATCCCGGCACCAAGGCGAACCTCGCCCGCATCCTCATGCAGGGCAAGCTCGGCGGCACCGGCAAGCTGGTGATCCTGCCGGTGGACCAGGGCTTCGAGCACGGGCCGGCGCGCAGCTTCGCCGCCAACCCGCCGGCCTATGATCCGCATTACCACTTCCAGCTGGCGATCGATGCCGGTCTGTCCGCCTATGCGGCGCCGTTGGGCTTCATCGAGGCCGGTGCCGGGACCTATGCCGGCGCCATCCCGACGATCCTCAAGGTCAACTCGGCCAACAGCCTGTCGCGCGCCAAGGAGGCGGCCTCGCAGGCGGTGACCGGGAGCGTCAAGGACGCGCTGCGGCTGGGCTGCTCGGCGATCGGCTTCACCATCTATCCCGGCTCGGACGTCGCCTACGACATGATGGAAGAGATCGCCGAGATGGGACGCGAGGCGAAGGCAAGCGGCCTCGCCGTGGTGATCTGGTCCTATCCGCGCGGCGGCGCCATCTCGAAGCAGGGCGAGACGGCGATCGACATCGCCGCCTATGCCGCGCACATGGCGGCACTCTTGGGCGCGCACATCATCAAGGTGAAGCCGCCCACCGATTTCCTCGAGCTCGATGCGGCGAAGAAGGTCTACGAGCAGCAGCGCATCGACGTCTCCTCGGCGGCGGCGCGCTACCGGCACATCGTCCAGGCCTGCTTCAACGGCCGGCGCATCGTCGTCTTCTCCGGCGGCGAGGCCAAGGACGACAACGCCATCCTGAACGAGGCGCGCGCGATCCGCGACGGCGGCGGCAACGGCTCGATCATCGGCCGCAACACCTTCCAGCGGCCGCGCGAGCAGGCGCTGAAGCTGCTCGACCAGCTCATCCGCATCTACAAGGGCGAGGCCTGATCGCGAGCGCGGTGGCGACCCGCCTCTACCTCATCACGCCGCCGGCCTTCGAGCCGGCGGCGTTCACCGACCGCCTCGCCGAAGCGCTCGATGCCGGCGACGTCGCCTGCGTCCAGCTTCGCCTCAAGGGCGCCGATGACGATGCCATCCGCCGCGCCGCCGATGCGCTGCGCCCGGTGGCGCAGCAGCGCGGCGTCGCCTTCCTGATGAACGATCGCCCCGACCTCGCGCTCGCCACCGATTGCGACGGCGTGCATGTCGGGCAAGAGGACGCGTCCTATGTCGAGGCGCGGCGCATTCTCGGCCTCGGCCGCATCATCGGCGTCACCGCCCATTCGAGCCGTCACCTCGCCATCGAGGCCGCCGAGGCAGGCGCCGATTACGTCGCCTTCGGCGCCTTCTTTCCGAGCGCGAGCAAGGACGCGAAGCACCGCGCCGATCCCGACATCTTGCGCTGGTGGAGCGAGCTGATGACGGTGCCCTGCGTCGCCATCGGCGGCATCACGCCGGAGAATTGCGGGCCGCTCGTAACCGCCGGCGCCGACTTCCTCGCCGTCATCTCCGCGGTGTGGGACCACCCCGACGGGCCGGGAGCGGCGGTCAAGGCTTTTGCCAGAGCGATCGCCGCGGCGACTTGAACTGCGCATGGCCGGCGATGTCGTGGCCAGGAGCAGCGCGTCTGTTATCGCCCGCATGGCATGTCGAAGAGATCTGATCTAGCCGTGGGCGCGAGGCACCGCAGAAGAAAGCCCCCGGTGATTGGCCGGGGGCAGTATGAGCAGAAGGCGTGGCTACTTTCTATTCGCTACGGTTGCCCCCGCTCCGTGCCGCCGCAGCCGCGTTGGCGCAAGCGCGCAGTTACTTCTCGCCCTCGATGATCTCCTTCGCATCTCCCTCGAGCTGAAGGACGTGCAGCCCCGTGTCCGCGCGATCGACGATGTAGATGAACCCGCGGTTGTCGGTGGCGACATTGTTCGTCTGGATCACCCGCCGGCAGACATTCGGGTTGCCCTGATAGGGGCCACAGCGGAAATCCGTGTTGTTGGTGATCGCCGGGATAAAGAACGCTACCTGTTTCGGGTTGTACGGGTCGCGGATGTCGAAGGCGCGCA
>DASVOY010000656.1:0-3124 GCA_036383115.1 Allostellaceae bacterium | reverse complement strand
AGATTGCCGACGCAGAGCGTGCGCTCGGCGCCGAGCTGTCTCAGCCGCTCGGCCTGCACGACGTCCTGGCCGAGGCAGAGATCGAAGGCGCCGAGGACCGGGCGGATGACGCCGGGCCAGCGCTGCCAGCCGTCAAAGGAGCGCTGCGACATGCGGCCGTTGACGAGCACGAGCGGCACGCCGCGCGCCTTGGATTCGAGAATGATGTTGGGCCACAGCTCCGATTCGACCCAGAGCGCGAGATCGGGCTGCCAATGGTCGAGGAAGCGCCGCACATAGGCGGGGCGATCGACCGGGACATATTGATGCCAGGCGCGCTCTTCCGGCAGCCGCGCGGCGAGGAGTCGAGCCGAGGTGACGGTGCCGGTGGTGACCAGCACCGAGACCGAGGGCCGCTCGGCGACGAGCGCGTCGATGAGCGCCAGCATCGACACCGCCTCGCCGATGCTCGCGGCATGGACCCAGACGAGCGGCCCCTGCGGCCGCGCGCGGCTCGCCACGCCGCGGCGCTCGGCGAAGCGTGCTCGATCCTCCTTGCCCGCGGCCAGGCGGCGGATGAGGTAGAGCATCACCACCGGGCCGAGCGCGGTCATGAGCGCGCGATAGACCGTAAGCGCGCTCACGACATCTCCTCGGCGCCGCGGCGCAGCGCGCGGAGTGCATCGCGCTCGAGGGTGCCGGGCGCGATTGCCTCACGGCCGACGCGGCGGTCGGCCTCGGCGGTCTGCGCGATCATCCGCTCCTCGATGCGCCAGCGCCAGGTCTCGATCTCGGCATCATCGAGATCGGCGGGCACGATGATCGGCTCGCCCCAAACGTAGACCCCGCGGCTCCACGGGAAGGGCAGATGAAAGCGGTCCCAGGTGCCGAGAATGCGCCGCCGGCTCGTCGCGTAGGTGACCGGAATGATCGGCGCGCGCGCGATCCTGGCGGCGGCGATGATCCCGCTTGTGGCACGCATCGCCGGGCCGTTGGGGCCGTCGGGCGTGATGCCGACGCAGTCGCCGGCCTTGAGATACCGCATCATCGCGCGCAGCGCCCCGGTGCCGCCCTGGTTCGACGATCCCGCGATCGAATCGACGCCGAAATAGCGCACCGCGTCGGCGATGATGCGGCCGTCGCGGTGCCCGGAGATGAGCATGTGCATGGGCGCCAAGCGCTGCCACGCCATCGGGATCATGAGGAGCCGCCCGTGCCAGAAGGCGAGGATGAACGGCCGGCCTTCGGCGCGCAGCCAGCGCGGTATGTCCGCGCCCTCCACGGTCCAGCGGCTCGTCGCGTAGACGAGGCGGATGTAGAGATGGATGAGCCAGCACAGCACGTGCCGCACCGTGTCGGAGCGCAGCAGCCGCTTCGCCTGCTGCAGCATCGCTCAGGCCCCCGCCGCGCGCACGCCGCGGAGCGGCTCGGGCGGCGCCTGGTCGGCGAATTGCAGCGCGTAGAGCCGGGCATAGATGCCGTCCTGCCGCAGCAGTTCCGCATGCGTCCCGGACTCGACCACGCGGCCGCCATCGACGACATGGATGAGGTCGGCATCGACCACCGTCGAGAGACGATGAGCGATCACCACCGTGGTGCGCCCGCGCATCAGCTTCTTGAGCGCCGCCTGCACCTGCCGCTCGGATTCGGTATCGAGCGCCGATGTCGCTTCGTCGAGCAGCAGGATCGGCGCGTTCTTGAGCATGGCACGGGCGATGGCGAGGCGCTGGCGCTGCCCGCCCGAGAGCTTGACGCCGTGCTCGCCCACCGGCGTGTCGTAGCCCTCGGGCAGCGCGCGGATGAACTCGTCCGCCGCCGCCGCCTTCGCTGCGGCGACGATTTCGGCCTCGTCGGTGCCGAAGCGGCCATAGGCGATGTTGGCGCGCACGGTGTCGTCGAAGAGGCTGACCTCCTGGCTCACCAGCGCCATCGCGCCGCGCAAGCTGGCGAGCGTCGCATGGCGCACATCCGTGCCGTCGATCGTCACCGCGCCGGCGTCGGCGTCGTAAAAGCGCGGGATGAGATTGAGGATGGTCGACTTGCCGGCGCCCGAGGCGCCGACCAGCGCCACCGTCTTGCCCGCCGGCACCGCGAGCGTCGCGCCGTCGAGCGCGAGCGTGCCGTTGGCATAGGCGAAGCGCACATCGCTGAAGCGGATCTCGCCGCCCTTGACGGCGAGCGGCCGCGCATCGGGCGCTTCGCGGATCAGGGGCTCGACGTCGAGCACGGTGAAGATGCGCTGCGCCGCGGCGAGGCCCTCCTGGAGATTGGCGGTGAGCCCCGCGAGCGCCTTCACCGGCTGATAGGCCAAGAGCAGGGCGGTGACGAAGGAGAAGAACGTGCCGGGGCTGCGCACGCCGCTGATCACCTGATGGCCGCCATAGAGGATGACGAGGGCGACGGCGACGCCGCCCAGCGTCTCCATCAACGGCGAGGAGACCGAGCGGATGCGCTGGGCGCGCTCGACCAGGCGATAGAGGCTCTCGATGACGCGCTCCGCGCGTTTCGTCTCATAGGCCTCCATGCCATAGGCCTTGACGTGGCGCGCGCCTTGGAAGGTCTGGTCGAGCAGGGTGGTGAACAGGCCGAGCTCGGCCTGCGTGTTGGCGGACACCCGACGCATGCGCCGGCCGATGCTGACGATCGGCCGGATGGCGACGGGGAAGACGATGAAGGAGATGAGCGCCAGCACCCAATCCTGATAGAACATCAGCGCGATCAGGAAGGCCGCCGTCACCGCCTCCTTGCCGATGCCGGCGAGCACGGTCGTGGTGGCGCCGCGCAGCATGTTGGCGTCGTTGGTGAAGCGGGAGACGAGGCTGCCGGTGGGGTTGGCGTGGAAATAGGCGAGGTCGGCGCGCATGAGCCGGGCGAAGAGCCCGAGCTGGATATCGGCGACGACGCGCTGGCCGACGGTGGTCATCAGCACCGACTGCCAATAATTGGCGAGGCCCTTGACGAGCGCCAGCGTCACCACCGCGAGCGGGATCATCCACAGCAGCCGCTCGTCATGGCCGACGAAGACGCGGTCGAGCATGGGCTGCATCAGCCAGGCATTTCCCGCCGTGGCCCCGGCCATCAGCCCCATGCAGGCGAGCGCCAGCGCCATGCGCCCGGCATAGGGGCGCAGGAACTCGCCGACAAG
>DASVOY010000655.1:0-2322 GCA_036383115.1 Allostellaceae bacterium | reverse complement strand
GCGAACCGCGACTACCAGCCCGGCTTCACCGCCGAGATGATGCTGAAGGACCTCAAGCTGGCGCAGCAGGCGGCGCAGGGGGTGGGCGCCGCGACGCCGCTGGGGGCGGAGGCGGCCGCGCTCTATCAGATGCTCGCCAATGCCGGCCTCGGGCCCAAGGATTTCTCGGTGATGTTTCGCTTCCTGCGCAGCGCTCTACCGTAAATGGTGCAAAAGACGGCTCGAATTCGCTTAAAGGATTAATTAACCCCCTCGGCCTACCTTTTCGGCGTGCCGCATCAGCGTTAGCCGGGGGTAGCATGAAGGCCGCCTATCTCGATGTCATCGCGCTCATCGAGCGCTTGCACCGTCAGTTCTTGGAAGTCGTGAAGCTCGAGCTCGATACGCAGGGCGTGCACGACATCAACAACGTGCAGGCCATGATCCTGTTCAACATCGGCGATCTCGAGATGACGGTCGGCGAGTTGACGCTCAGAGGCTGCTATCTCGGCTCGAACGTCTCCTACAACGTGAAGAAGATGGTCGAGAACGATTATCTCGTGCAGGAGCGCTCGGCTCATGACCGCCGCTCGGTGCGCGTCCGCCTCTCGGAGAAGGGCCAGTCGCTGCGCCACAAGATCGTCAAGATGCATGAGCGCCACGTCGAGGCGCTGTCCAAGGGCCCGCTCACCGAGCAGGACCTGACCGGCGCCTTCGCGGCGCTGCGCCGCCTCGACCGCTTCTGGACCACCACGGTGGAGCTCGGCGCGCGCGCCGCGCAGTTCCCGCCCGCCGCCTGATTTCGTCTCCAGGATCGCTTGCCGACGCCGCGCGGTTCACGCCGCGCGGCGTTCGGTTTTGCGGCTATGCGTCCACCGCCGGTTGACCTTGCCCTCCCGGCTCTTGAACTTCCGGCTTCCGACAGCGTTTCGCCAATGATTGCGTAAATCCGCCCCTCGCCGGTCGAGGGCGGAGGGAGGTTCGTTGGCGGAGCAGGTTGAAGAAGAGCGCGCGGCGCCGAAGCGCCGGCTCTTCCGGATTCTCGGGCCCGGCCTCATCGCCGGCGCTTCCGACGACGATCCGAGCGGCATCGCGACATACTCGCAGGTCGGCGCCCAGTTCGGCTTCGCGATGAGCTGGGTGATGCTGTTCAGCTTTCCGCTCATGGCGGCGATCCAGGAGATCAGCGCGCGCATCGGCCGCTGCACCGGCCGCGGCATCGCCGACAACATCCGGCGGCGCTACCCGCCGGCGCTGCTCTACGGCATCGTCGCCCTGGTGCTCGCCGCCAACACCGTCAATCTCGGCGCCGATCTCGGCGCCATGGCGGATGCGCTCCGGCTGCTCGCCGGCGGCCCGCGGCTCGTCTATGTCGTGGGTTTCGGCGCGCTCTGCGCCGCGCTCGAGATCTTCATGCAGTACCGGCGCTACGCCAATCTGCTCAAATGGTCGTCGCTCGCCCTCTTCACCTATGTGGCGACGGCCTTCGTCGTGTCGGTGTCCTGGACCGAGGTGCTGCATGCGACCTTCGTCCCGTCGATCAGCCTCGATTCCCGCTACATCGTCGGCATCGTCGCGGTCTTCGGCACGACCATCAGCCCTTATCTCTTCTTCTGGCAGTCCTCGCTCGAGGCGGAGGACGAGCGCATCGATCCGCAGGCGAGGCCGCTGGTGGTGGCGCCGCGCCAGGCGCGCGTGGAGCTCCAGCGCATCCGCGTCGACACCTATATCGGCATGTTCTTCTCGAACCTGATCGGCTGGTTCATCATCGTCACGGTGGCCGCGACGCTCCACGCGCATGGCATCACCGACATCGCGAGTTCCGCCGAGGCCGCCGAAGCGCTGCGCCCGATCGGCGGTCCCTTGACCTTCGCGCTGTTCGCGCTCGGCATCATCGGCACCGGCATGCTGGCGGTGCCGGTGCTGGCGGGCTCGGCGGCTTATGTGCTCGGCGAGGCGCTGCAATGGCCCGCGGGCCTCGCCCGCCGGCCGAACGAGGCCAAGGCCTTCTACGCCGCCATCGCCGCGGCGACGGCGGTCGGCGTCGCGCTCAACTTCACGCCCGTCGATCCGATCAAGGCGCTGTTCTGGAGCGCGGTCCTCAACGGCATCGTCGCCGTGCCGGTCATGGTCGTGACCATGCTCATGGCCCAGCACGCGCGGGTGATGGGCCGCTTCACCCTGCCGCTGCGGCTGATCATCCTCGGCTGGCTCGCCACCGCGGTCATGACGGTCGTGGTGGCGGCGATGTTCATCACGAGCTTCTAGAACGCGGCGATACCCGTCTGGGCGCGGCCCAGGATGAGGGCATGGATGTCATGCGTGCCCTCATAGGTATTGACC
>DASVOY010000654.1:0-4511 GCA_036383115.1 Allostellaceae bacterium | reverse complement strand
GCCAGCGCGACCGTCGCGACCAGGCCGCCAACCAGATAGACCTCGTGCAGGGCGGCGGCGACGGCCTCGGTCAACCGCGCCAGCGCGGGCGCGCCGAAGCTCGCGCGCTGCGCCGGCTCCATCAGCCGCTCGACGACGACGCCGGCCTCGGGCAGGCGGCCGGTCAGTCCGGCATTGAGAATTCCGCCGAAGACGGCGGCGCCAACCGCCTGGCCAAGCATGCGCATGAAGAGGTTGGTCGAGGTCGCTATGCCGCGCCGGTTCCACTCGACGCTGGTTTGCGCTGCGACCACGAAGGTCGTGTTGCCGAAGCCCATGCCGAGCCCGATGAGAAAGGCGCCGCTGCCGGCCCAGAGCGGCCCGCGCCCGCCATCCAACGCCAGCAGCACCGCGCTCCCGGCGACCAGCCCGATCCCGCTCGCCACCGCCAGCGCGCGATAGGAGCTGCGCGCCATCAAATGGCCGGCGATCGACGATCCGAGCGGCCAGCCCAGCGACATCGCGGTGAGAGCGAAGCCGGCGACAAGCGCGCTGCGGCCCATGACGCCCTGGACGTAGGTCGGCAGGAACACGACGGTGGCCATCATCACCGTGCCGGCGGCGAGCGCACCGATGTTGACCGCGGCGATAACCCGGTCGCGCCAGAGGTCGAGCGGCATCATCGGCTCGACGGCGCGGCGCTCGTGGAGGATGAGGCCTGCCAGCGCCAGCGCTGCCACGGCCAGCAGCGCCGTAACGATGGTGCGGCCGAACGCGCTCGCCTGGACCAGTGCCAGGATGAGTGCGCTCGAGCCGCCCATGAGCAGTATGGAGCCGAGATAATCGATGCTGTGCGGGCGCGGCGGCCGGTGCTCGCGGAGCGCGACCGCCAGCAGCAGCATCGCCGCGACGCCGACCGGCAGATTGACCCAGAACACCGTCGGCCAGCCCACATGCTGCACCAGGAAGGCGCCGAGCAGCGGGCCGATGACCGCGGCGAAGCCCCAAACCCCCGAGATGTAGCCGCCGACGCGCCCGCGCTCCTCGGGCGCGTAGATGTCGCCGATGATCGTCGTAGCGATCGGCATGATCGCCCCGGCGCCCAGCCCCTGAAGCGCGCGGAACGCGACGAGCGCCAGCATCCCTCCGGCGAGGCCGCAGGCTGCCGAGCTGGCGAGGAAGATGCCAGTGCCGACGAACAGCACCCGCTTGCGGCCATAGAGGTCGGCAATTCGGCCATAGATCGGGATGGTCACGGCTTGGGTGAGGAGATAGGCCGCGAACACCCAGCTGAAGAGATGGAAGCCGCCCAGCGCGGCGACGATGGTCGGCATGGCCGTGGAGACGATGGTGCTCTCCACCGCCGCCATGAACATCGCCATTAGCGTGGCGGCAAGCACCCACGACCGACGCGTCGCGGCGGCAGGCGCCGATGGCGGGCGCAGGGGAGAGTGGTCGGGCAAGGCGGCCTCTGTGAGGGGCAGGGGGGATGGCGGAAGGCGTGCATCCTGCCACAGCGGCAACGGCGGAGTCCCATCCGGACGAAGCAGCGATGCTTGCGCGGGCTTCAGCCCGAGCCGACGGTATCGCGATCGTGGCACAAAATCCGTCGCGCCTGGTCCCATACTTCGACGGTGAAATGATGCGAGCGCTCGCGCAGCATCTTCAGCGCCATCAGCCGCGCCTCGTCATCATCGCTGCACTCCACGACCTCGAGCGCCGCGATCCGCGCATCCCTGTCCAGAAAATAGCAGCGGTACAACCGCATGACCCGCATCCCCATCCAGCACAGGCGGGCGTACACATCCTCCCGATCGCCGGTGCCGGCACGCATCAGTCAACCATCTCGTTAAATTAGAACCAAGCTATGGGTTCTGCAACCGATCCACGCGTCCGGAAGCGAAATCGCCGGTCAATTCGTCGTCAGCGGTGCTTCGCACACATCTACTGCCGACCCGGGTAGGCAGCGTTACGACCGATCAGGCGGCGACCGGGTCGGCCCCGAACTGGTTGTCGCCGACCGTGCCGCGGAGGAAGCCGAGTTCGATGAGCAGCCAGATCGCGCCGATGATGGGGGTCGCGATCATGGCAGCGCTTGGCGCCGATCGCCAAGGACGGCCAGATGCACAGCAGCGTCGGCACGCCCGAGAACAGCCCTATAGCACCGCTGTCGCTATAGGTTCCCACGACGAGGTCGATGAAGACGGCGACGCCGTAGAGAAGGCTGTACGGCAGATAGAAATGCAGCCAGTACTGCGAGCGGCTGATGCGCCCCTTGAAAGAGGACAGGCCGTCGCCCCGGCGGGCTTCAAGAGCCGCCCGGGGCTTGCTGGCGCCTGCCGGCGATACCCGGTATAAATCGAAGCTTGGGCCGCCTCATTGGCGTGCCGTGCGAGGCTTGAATGGCGCAGAAATGGAGCCCTGAGGGCTGGCGGAACAAGCCGATCAGGCAGGTTCCCGATTATGCCGACGACGCTGCCCTGCGCAGCGTCGAGGCGACCTTGCGCAACTACCCGCCGCTGGTCTTCGCCGGCGAGGCGCGGCGCCTCAAGCAGGCGCTGGGCGCGGTGGCGGAAGGGCGCGCCTTCCTGCTGCAGGGCGGCGACTGTGCCGAGAGCTTCGCCGAGTTCCATCCCAACAACATCCGCGACACCTTCCGTGTGCTGCTGCAGATGGCGGTGGTGTTGACCTACGGTGCTGCCTGTCCGGTGGTGAAGGTGAGCCGCATGGCCGGCCAGTTCGCCAAGCCGCGCACCGCCGATACCGAGACGCAGAACGGCGTGACCTTGCCCGCCTACCGGGGCGACATCGTCAACGGCATGGAGTTCACGGCGGCGGCGCGGCGCCCCGACCCGCAGCGCATGGTGCAGGCCTACAGCCAGGCGGCGGCGACCTTGAACCTGCTGCGCGCCTTCGCCCAGGGCGGCTATGCCGACCTCCACCGCGTGCATAGCTGGAACCAGGGTTTCGTCGCCAACAGCCCGGCGGGCGAGCGCTACCGCGAGCTCGCCGACCGGCTCACCGAGACGCTCGACTTCATGGCCGCGTGCGGGCTGACCTCGGAGACGACGCCCCAGATCCGCGAGACGGATCTCTTCACCTCGCATGAGGCGCTGCTGTTGCCCTACGAGCAGGCGCTGACGCGCATCGATTCGACCAGCGGCGACTGGTACGACTGTTCCGCGCATATGCTGTGGATCGGCGACCGCACGCGCCAGGCCGATGGCGCGCATGTCGAATTCCTGCGCGGCGTGAAGAACCCGCTCGGCCTCAAATGCGGGCCGAGCCTCGATCCCGCCGACCTGCTGCGGTTGATCGACATGCTGAACCCGGAGAACGAGGCCGGGCGGCTCACGCTCATTGCCCGCATGGGCGCCGACAAGGTCGAGGCGAAGCTGCCGGGACTCATCCGCGCCATCGCCCGCGAGGGCCGCAAGGTGGTGTGGTGCTGCGATCCCATGCATGGCAACACCGTGACCTCGTCGACCGGCTACAAGACGCGCGCGGTCGACCGCATCCTCAGCGAGGTGAAGGGGTTCTTCGCCGTGCACGAGGCGGAGGGCACCTATGCCGGCGGTGTTCATGTCGAGATGACGGGACAGGACGTCACCGAATGCATCGGCGGCGCCCAGGCCATCACCGAGACCTCGCTTGCCGATCGCTACCACACCCATTGCGACCCGCGGCTCAATGCCAGTCAGGCGCTCGAGCTGGCCTTCCTCCTCGCCGAGGCGCTCAAAAAGAAGCGCACCGGCGAGGTGCGCCGGCGCGCTGCGGCCTCATATTGAGAGCGGACGTCGAAGCCGAGTAGCTCGGAGCCCTTGATGCAGCCTGAGCCGAAGGATCTGCCCCGACTCACCGACACCTATTTCCTGCGCACGAAAGAGATCGTGCGCCGCTTTGGCGACCGGCAGGTCACCTATGCCGTGTTCATGCGCCGGCCGGTGATCTGCACGCCCAAGCTGATGGTCGACTTTCTTGAGGCGATGGCCGCCGAGCGCAAGACGCGCTTCGACATCGAGCTCAACTACGCCGAAGGCGAATGGGTCGGCGCCGGCGAGCCGATGGTGTATCTCAGCGGCTCGCTCTATCACCTCGTCGATCTCGAGACGGTCTATCTGCAGAAGCTCGGGCCGCCTTGCGTCGCCGCCTACAATGCCTATGCCATGTGCGTCGACCTGCCGAAGACGGCCTTCCTCGCCATGGATGCGCGCCATTGCGCCGGTGCGGAGATGGCGGAGATGATGGCATATGCCGCCTCGGTCGGCTCGGCGACGGCCAAGCGCGAGGTGGGCGCGACCGGTTTTATCGGCAACGCCACCGATGCAACCGCGCCTTTCTTCGGCAACGAGCGCGGTCGCGGGACCATGCCGCATGCTCTCATCGGCTATGCCGGCTCGACGGTGCGCGCGGCGGAGATGTTCCACGAAATCTTTCCGAGCGAGACGCTCACCGTGCTGGTCGATTATTTCGGCCAGGAGGTGACGGACTCGCTCGCCGTCTGCCGCCGCTTCCCCGATCTCGCCGAGGCG
>DASVOY010000653.1:0-6965 GCA_036383115.1 Allostellaceae bacterium | reverse complement strand
CCGCCTGTGCCGCGACCGGCGATCGCGGCCGTCCGAGGAAGGTTATGCCGAAGGCCCTGACGAAGCAGGCCACGGCGAGCGCCGTCGACAGCGCCAGCACCGCGCCCACGGCGGGAATCAGGATCTTCAGGCCCCATTGCGGCAGCGCGGGACTGAGCAGGATGGCCTGAAAGGTCAGCCATTCGGAGACGAAGCCGTTGAGCGGCGGCAACACCGAGATGGCGACGCAGCCGACGAGGAAAGCGAAGCTCGCGAGCGGCATGCGATGGATGAGGCCACCCAAGCGCTCCATGTCGCGCTCGCCGGTGCTGGTCAGGACGGCGCCGGCGCCGAAGAACAGCAGGCTCTTGAAGAGCGAGTGATTGAAGACGTGGAACAAGGCCGCGGTCAACGCGAGCGCCGCAGCCCCGCCCATGCCATTCGCACGGAACGCCAGCGCCAGGCCGAGACCGATATAGATGATGCCGACATTCTCCACCGTGCTGTAGGCCAGGAGCCGCTTGAGGTCGCGCTGCATGAGCGCGTAGAGCACGCCCAGCAGCGCCGTGCCGCCGCCCAGCGTCAGCACGACCATGCTCGACCACCAGCTGGGCTCGCCGAGCAGATCGAAGACGATGCGGATAAACCCATAGACCGCAACCTTGGTCATGACCCCGCTCATCAGCGCCGAGACATGGCTCGGCGCCGCCGGATGGGCCAAGGGCAGCCAGACATGCAGCGGCACGAGCCCGGCCTTGGAACCCGCGCCTACCAGCACGAGCGCGAGGACAAGCGCGGCGAGGGCGGGCGCGTGGTGGTGGGCGCGGATCGCCGCAAAGGTGTAGCCGCCCTCCGGTCCGGCGAGCAGGCCGAAGGCGAGGAGCAACGCGAGCGTGCCGAAGCTCGCCATGACGATGTAGATGTAGCCCGCTCGGGCGTTGTCGGCCTCGCGATGATGCGCCATGACCAGCGCCCATGAAGCGAGCGACATGAACTCCCAGGACAGAAGAAACGTGAAAGCGTCGGCGGCGAGGACGACCAGGTTCATTCCGGCGAGGAACGCCGGATAGAACGGCAGGACGCGGTGCGGCGCGGATTCATGGCGGCCGTAGCCGAGGGCATAACAGCTCGCCGCGGCGCCGCCGAGATTGGCGACGACGAGAAAGAACGCCGCGAGCGGGTCGACGCGGAAGTGCGAGCCGACCCAGGGCAGCCCGAGCGGCAGCACCAGCGTCGGCGCGCTAGATCCGCCGGCGAGGAGATGGGCAAGCGCGGAGGAAAGCGCCACCGTGGAGGCCGCGAGGCATGCGCCGTAGACGATCGCCGTTCCAACGCGCCGGCGCGCCAGGACAACGCCCAGGATCGCGACGAGGAGAAGCGCTGCCGCGCAGGAGAGACCGATGATGACCGGCATCTACATGTACCTTCGTCGCCCTGCGGTGCGCGGGCTTGGCAGGAGACGGCTCGCCCGTCTCCGCTCGCGCTCAAGACCTGAGACGCACGCCACGGCCGCCCCCCTCGCTCGCCGCTCCCTCGCCGAGGAGCTCGATGCCGGCTGCGGTGAGTGCGCCGATCAGCTTCATCAGCGAATCCACATTGCCGCGAATCACGCCTTCGCTCGCCTCCATGCGCTGGATGGTCGGAAGGGAGAGCCCGGAAAGACTCGCCAGCGTGCGCTGGTCAATCCCGAGGAGAGCCCGAGCCGCCCGCAGCTGCGCCGCAGAGATCATGCGTAGAACATCAGATATGCATCTCGGATGATCATAACTGAGTGATACTTTATCTGAATGCACGGCTCAAGCATATAGCGTGGGCCTTATGGAGCCATGTCGGGCCCGCCGATCAGTGGGCAAGCATTCGGGCCGCTCGGCGCGCCACCGTTGCGCGATGATGCACGTCTAGCTCACGTCAGGTCCGGCAGTCTGCGCCTATCCCAATTGAGCCGCGGTTTCGCGAACGGAGATCAAGCAGGGCCTCAAAGCTCAGTGGACGGCTTAAGGGGCGGGAAACCGCGCATGAGCTACTCCGCTGCCGGCTCCCGGTCCTTTTGGTGCGGAAGCCGCGCCTCGGCGGCATTGGCGAGGACTTCGTATGATTCGGCAGCGTGCAGCATATGCTGGCGGGCTGGGTTGCCGGTGTCGCCTTCCCCTGCAGTGCGGAGTTCTTCGGCCTTCATCCGCCAGCGCCGAATTCGCTCCAGTGAGTCGTCCAATTCGCCTTGAACGCGTCGCCCCCGATCCCACACCTCAATGCCGCTGAAGCCAACGCCTTTCTCTCGGAAGACTGCTTCGGCTCGCTCCACCGCCTCGGCATCGGTCTCCGCTTCGACAATCTCGGCGCCCGCAATTGCGGAGAGCAAATTCAGGAAGTAGCACCGGTACGATCGCATGGTAACCCCCGTCACCATTGCAGGCGGGAGCGCGCGCAACCCCTTCCGTCGTGATGGGGAACTCGCGTCTCTCAGTCGCCGACCGCCCGGCGAATCGTGTCAGCGATGACCAACGGTAACACAGACGTTACGGGAACGAAACCAAAAATGGCGCGAAGAAGCTATGGGTTGAACTTGCGCATGCTCCTCGGGCGTCACGCCACCGCCGCCAGCCAGTATGCCGAATATCCCATTCTCGGCATCGCCGCGATCGTACCCTTCAATTTACGCACATCCCTCGGCATCGAGGTCGAACGGGCTGTGATTGCCGCCCGTGCCTTGGCTCTCCATGACTTCGCGTCGGTGACGGCTGCGCAGATCGCAGCATGAGCGTGTCGGGGCGAGTCAGCACATCTCGCTCCTCTGCCGCGATCCCCTTGGTGAAATCCATAAGCCCCTTGTCGGCATCGCTGCGTGACCGCGTGCTGCCCGCCGATCGCAGCCGCTGGTCCGCGCGCGTGGCCTGTATCTCGCGGCGGCGATTAGCGCCGCGGAATGGTGAGAGGATGCGTGCTCGACAATCCGCCATCCACGGCGAAGGCCTGACCATTGACATAGGAGGCCTCGTCGCTCGCCAGGAAGAGGGCCATGGCGGCGATCTCCTCGGGCTGGCCAGGCCGCTGCAGCGGGTTGAGCTGGCCGATCTTGTCCTGCGTGCCGCGCTCTCGGGCGCGGTCGAAGATGGGGCGGGTCATGCCGGTCTCGATCAGGCCGGGGCAGACGGCATTGACGCGGACGCCTGTGCCGGTCAGCGAGTTGGCCGCCGTCTGCGCCAGGCTGATGACGCCGGCCTTGCTGGCGCTATAGGGATTGCCGCCGGCGCTGGCGCGCAAGCCCGCCACCGACGCGGTGCAGACGATCGAGCCCTTGCCCTGCTTGATCATGTGCGGCGCGGCGTGCTTGATGGCCAGGAAGGGGCCGATCAGGTTGACGCGCAGGATCTCCTGCCACTGCTCCACCGTCTGCTCGAGCAAGGGCACCAGCCCGCCGCTGATCCCGGCATTGGCGTAGACGATGTCGAACCCGCCCAGCTCGGTGATGGCCTTGTCGATGAAAGACTGCACATCGGCCTCGCTCCCGGCATCCGCCGCGAGCGCGACGACCTTGCCGCCCGCCGATCTGATCTGCGCCGCCGTCTCCTCGACGGCGGGCGCGACCTTGTCGACAATGACCACCGCCGCTCCCTCGGCGGCGAACAGCCGGGCGCTCGCCCGGCCGATGCCGCTTCCCGCTCCCGTGACGATCGCGCGCTTGCCCTGAAGCCGGCCCATCTCGCCCTCCCTTTATTACGCTCGATGGTGCGCAGGAAGAGCGCGGGATTGCAATCGCGGCCGGGTGTTCCCCAGAAAGGGGGCCACGTCACGCCAGGAAGGTGCGCATGTCCTCCGCCATCGAAGAGCTGCTGCCGACCGCCATGCGCGAGAAGCGGCTTATCCGGTTCGTTTTCAACGGGAGGGAGCGGATCGCCGAGCCGCACGATCATGGCGTATTGAAAGGCACCGAGCGGCTGCTGGCCTATCAGCTGAAGCCGCGGCAGGGGTGGCGCCTGTTCACGGTGTCCGAGATGTCCGATCCCGCGCTGCTGGAGCAGACATTTCCGGGGAGCCGGCACGCGCCCACCGGCAAGCACCACAACTGGGAGCGCGTCTTTGGTCGCGTCGGGCCGGCGAAATAGCGGTCCCTAGCCCGCCGGCAGGGCGGCTAGCCGTTCCGGCCGAAGCCGCGCGGCGGGCAGCGTTACGGTTACGGTGGTGCCGGCGCCAGGGGTGCTGGCGACCTTGAGCGTGCCGCCATGCTTCTCGACCAGCATCTTGGCCAATGGCAGGCCGAGCCCGGTCCCGTCGGCGGAGCGGGCGAGGGAATTGTCGATCTGCCGGAACGGCTCGAGCGCGACCGGGATGTCCTGGGGCTTCATGCCGATGCCCTGGTCGGCGACGACGATGGCGAGGTCGCCGGCCTCCGTCAGGTCCGCGGTGACCGTCACCATGCCGCCCTGGCGCGAGAACTTCACCGCATTGGACAGCAGGTTCAAGAGCACCTGCTTCAGCCGCAGCTCGCCGGCCATGAGCGGCGGCAGCGCCGCCGGTATCTTCCGCGCGATCGTCACCGCCTTCTGGTCCGTCTGGGTGTGCAACAGCTCGACGCATTCGCGCAGCAACGCGTGGAGATCGACGCGCGATTCGGCCAGCTCCAGCTGCCCGGCGGCGAGCTTCGACAGGTCGAGGATGTCGTTGACGAGGCGCAGCAGGTGCTGGCCGGAGACATTGATGTAGCCGGCGCATTCGCGATAGCGCTCGCCGGCGCCAGCGCCGTAGGTCTGGTTGGTGATCACTTCCGAGAAGCCAATGATTGCGTTCAAGGGGGTGCGCAACTCATGGCTCATATTGGCGAGGAAACTCGATTTCGCGCGGTTGGCGGCTTCGGCCTCGTCCTTCGCGCGGATCAGCTGACGCTCGCGCTGGCTGAGGGCTTCGGCCATCTGGTCGAAGGCGTGGCCGAGGCGGCCGAACTCCGAGCGGCTGTCGCCCGATCCGACACGCGCCGTCCAGTCGCCGTCCCGCCAGCGCCGGGCCGCGCGGACCAGCGCGCCGGTCGGCCGGCGGATGAAGTAATGCGCGCCGAGCCACGCCAGCGCGGAGCCGAGGAGCAGGGCCGCGACCACCGCCAGCGCATGCCGCGCCGTGCCGCGGTCGATCTCGGCGAAGGCGCTGTCGCGGTCGAGCCCGACCTCGACATAGATGCCGTCGCGCGGCGGCGCCTCGACGGGCTCGTAGCCGAAGATGCGCGACGCATCGCCGGGATCGCGGCTCTCCATCGTGCCCGGGCTCGCGCCGTGGAGGAACGCCTGGCGCGCCTCCGGCAGCGGATCGCCGGCGCGGTAGGTGGCACCTGCCGATTGCGGCAGGTGCGCGATGATGACGCCGTTGCGGTCGGCCAGGTTCAAGACGGCGTTGGGCGGCAGGATGTCCGTCGCGAGATTCGAGGCGAGCCAGTCGACGTTCAATGCCGCCACCATGACCTCGCCGACGTTGCCGTCGTCCGTGGCAACGGGAAAAGCGAGCGGGATGACCCGCGTGCCGTCGGCCGCGACGGTAAGGCCGCCGACGGTGAAACGGCGGCCGGCGAGGGCGTCGTGGAAGAACGGCTGGTCGGGCGCCAGCTCCTCGCTGCGCAGCTTGGGCGTGCTCGCGCAGAGAATGCGGCCTTCCGGGCTCGCCGCCGCCAAATACTCGTAACGAGGATGCCGCACCGCGAGGCGGCCGAGCGTCGCCGCGCAGAGATCGCGGTTCTGCATCAAGACCGGACGCAGCTGGGCCATGGCGATAAGCAGCTGGTGCGCGCCTTCGAAGACCCGGTCCTGCTCGAGCCCGACGAGCGTCGTCAGCCGCTTCGCCTCTGCGTGCAGCTCTCTCTCCCGGCCCTGGCGCCGATCCATCTCGTCATGGATCTGGATCGCCGTCGCAGGCACCAGGGCGATCGCCACGAGGAGGAAGAGTCGCGCGAGGATTCCCATGCCCGAGCCGCTTGCTTTGCCGGGCCACAGCATGGGCGGAATAGTTAAGGATCTCGTTAATCCTTGGCCGCTCGCGACGCGATATTTACGGTGTTCGTGCGGCCGGGGAGGGCGGGCCTACAGCCCGCCAGTGCGCCACGGCACGCGAGCGGGCACGCTCACCGGCCACAAGGCTGGGTGTAGCGTACGAAGTTGTACTTGGCGCTCGCCCCGGGGTGCGCGGCACGCACGCTGCTGGCCTCGGCGGCGGCCCTGGTCGCCGAGTCCGCTTGCCCGCTCTGGCGCAGGGCGGCAGCGTATTCGTCGAGCGCATCGGCAAGGGTGCCAGGATCGCTCTGCTCGATGCCTCGCTTCTGTGCCGCCGGGATGCCGCGGGCATAGTAGGTTGCTGCATCACCGTATTCGCCGCGGTCATAGGCGAGCCGGGCGAGCTCGAAAAGTCGCTTGGTCGTGAACTTGCTCTCCGGGCCCGACAGGCGCTCTTCCATCGCCAGCGCCTCGCCGAGGTGACCCTTCGCCTGATCGTATTTGCAGTTGTATCCCTCCATGCGGCCAAGATTGTAGATTTCCATGGAGAGATCCGCCTCCGGCGCGCCGCCATCTCTGAAATTGATCAGTGCGCGGAAGTAATCCCGTTCCGCGAGGTTGTAGTCGCCCGCTTGCTCGGCCGCCAGTCCCGCATTGTGGTATCGCGCTGCATTCCTGATGTTGATCTCGTGGGCGCAGCCCGACAGGGCGGCTGCGGCGACGAGGACGGTCAAGGTTCGTATCATCCTCACCCTTCACGGCATGCGGCGGATCATGTCTCACAGGCAGAGACGTGGCAAGGTGGCCGCGCGCCGTCGAACCGCTCCCCTTCTTGGTCCGATCGTGCACCCGGGCCGGCATCGGCCCGTCAGGCCCGCCCTGGCCAGGAGGCGACGCGTGCGCAACACTGGCTGTCAAATAGGTGAGAGGGTGGTGTCATGGCCGCGATCGAGAGCTTGGGGTTCATCGGGCTCGGCACGATGGGCGAGCCGATGTGCGGCAACCTCGCGCGGAAAT
>DASVOY010000652.1:0-1532 GCA_036383115.1 Allostellaceae bacterium | reverse complement strand
AGAGCCGTGAGCACAAGCGACACTGAAACGAGACCGGCGCGCCAAGTCTTTCGAGCGTCCATCGCATCCTCCCAACTTGACCCGTCATCTTCGTAGGATGGGTTGAGCGCAGCGAAACCCATCGATCACGGTCGATCTTTTCACAGGAGGTTATCGGGACTGGCACCGAGCGCAATGCGAAAATAAGGCGCAACATGCCCCGTGATGGGTTTCGCTCCGCTCAACCCATCCTACGCCTGCCATCATGCCACGTGGCGCCGGGGCCCGTCACGGCGATGACGCCGCACCCGATCCTCGTCGACATCGATGCCGAGCCCGGGCCGGTCCGAGACCTCCACATGGCCGCGCTCGATCCGGATCGGGCGGGCCGTCACGTCCTCGGCCAGGCCCTCGGTCGACGGGGTGAAGCCCCAGGCGAGCCGCGGCAGCGCCGCCGCGAGGTGCAGCCCGGCCGCGCAGGCGATGCTCGACTCGCCAGTCTTGCAGGCGACGTTGACGGACATTCCCAGTTCCTCGCACAGGCGGCCGGCCGCGACGACGCCGCGCATGCCGCCGAGCTTGATGGTCTTGAGGCTCACGCCGCGCGCCGCCTTGCCGTCGTGGTGGCGGCGGATGTCGGCCAGGCTGTGGATGCTCTCGTCCGCGCCGATCGCGCAGTCGGCCGCCGCCGCGACCGCCGCCATGCCGGCGACATCATCGGCGGCGACGGGCTGCTCGAAGAATGTCAGCCCGCTGCCCGCGATGGCGCGCACGTATTGCGTCGCCTCCTCCGTGGTCCAGCCGGTATTGGCGTCGGCGGAGATCAGCAGCCCCGGGCCGAGCGCTTCGCATACGCGGCGGGTGCGCTCGGCATCGACCAGCGGCTTGTCGACGCCGACCTTGATCTTGAACGCGATAAAGCCCCCGTCCTTCATGGCCGCAGCGGCGCGCAGGTCGGCGGCGACCTCGGCGTTGCTGATGACCCCGAGCACCGGGATGCGGCTGCGCAGCTTGCTGCCGATGAGCGCATGGGCGGGCATGCCGCGCGCGCGGCCAACCAGATCGTGCAGCGCGATCTCGATCGCCGCCTTGGCGGCCTGGTTGCCGTACATGCGGCCGTTCATCGCCGCGGAGGCGCCGGCGATGTCCTCCGGGTCGCGCCCCAGCACGGCGGGCATGAGATAAGCGATCGCCGCCATCATGCTCTCGACCGTTTCGCCGGTCATGGTCGGCGCCGAGGCGGCCTCGCCCCAGCCGACCACGCCCGTGTCGGATTCGATCCGCACCAGCACATTGTCGGCCTGCCGGATCTCGACGCCCGCCATGTAGACGGGCTTCTTCATCGGCAAGGCGACCGCGATGGGCTCGATGGTTGCGATCTTCATGGGGGTTGTACCTCTCGCGGCAATTCTGATTTCACTCCGCCCTCATCCTGAGGAGCCCCTTCGCCAAGGCTTCGCGGGGCGTCTCGACTTGTCCGCCGTAGCTCGCAGAGCGAAGGCGGAAGGATGGGCCGAGCACGCCTGCGGCGCCGCTTCTGCCCGTCGCACATG
>DASVOY010000651.1:0-2596 GCA_036383115.1 Allostellaceae bacterium | reverse complement strand
CCGGCAAGCTGCTGCGCAAGCCTTACCGCGCCCACGAACTCGCCTCGCGCATCCGCGAGATGCTCGAGGCGGGCTGAGCGGCGCGGAGGACCACCCGCCGGCGCCACCGCCGGCAGGCTCGGCCTCAGGTCAATTGTGCTTCTGCAGCTCGAGACGGCCGATCTGATTGCGGTGGACCTCGTCCGGACCGTCGGCGAGGCGCAGCGTGCGCGCATGCGCATATGAATTGGCGAGGCCGAAATCTGAGGTCACGCCGGCGGCGCCATGCGCCTGGATAGCCCAATCGACGATCTGGCACAGCATGTTGGGGGCCGCCACCTTGATCATGGCGATTTCGGCGCGCGCGCCCTTGTTGCCGACCTTGTCCATCATGTAGGCGGCCTTGAGCGTCAAGAGCCGCGTCTGCTCGATCATGATGCGGGACTCGGCGATGCGCTCGAGCGTCACCGTCTGCTCGGCGATCGGCTTGCCGAATGCGGTGCGCGACTTGACGCGCTTGCACAGCTTCTCGAGCGCACGCTCGGCCTGGCCGATGGTGCGCATGCAATGATGGATGCGGCCGGGGCCGAGGCGGCCCTGCGCGATCTCGAAGCCCCGCCCCTCGCCCAGCAGCATGTTGCTCGCGGGCACGCGGACGTTGACGAAATCGACCTCCGCATGGCCGTGCGGCGCATCGTCGTAGCCGAAAACCGGCAGCCAGCGCAGCAGCTTCACGCCGGGCGTGTCTTTGGGTACCAGGATCATCGACTGCTGCAGGTATTTGTTGGGATTGTTGGGCGCGCTCTTGCCCATGAAGATGAGGATCTTGCAGCGCGGATCGGGAGCGCCTGAGGTCCACCATTTGCGGCCGTTGATGACGTAGTGATCGCCGTCGCGCCTGATGCTGGCTTCGATATTGGTGGCGTCGGAGGACGCCACCGCCGGCTCCGTCATGGCGAACGCCGAGCGGATTTTGCCTTCCAGCAGCGGCTCGAGCCATTGCTTCTTCTGCTCCGCCGTGCCGTAGCGGACCAGCACCTCCATGTTGCCGGTGTCGGGCGCCGAGCAGTTGAACACCTCGGGTGCCCAGCTGACCCGCCCCATGATCTCGCAGAGCGGCGCGTATTCGAGGTTGGTGAGGCCGGCGCCCAATTCCGATTCCGGCAGGAACAGGTTCCACAAGCCCGCCGCCTTCGCCTTGGGCTTCAGCTCCTCGACGATGGGCCGCGGCTGCCAGCGGTTCGCCTCGGTGACGCCCTCGTAGTAGCGCTCCTCGTTCGGATAGACATGATCGTCCATGAACCGGGTGAGCCTCTCCTGGAGGGCTTTCACCTTGTCGGAATACTCGAAATCCACGGCTGTCTCTCCCTGGCAGATCTGTTTTGCGGCTCTGATGCGCCGCCCAGCTTATCCTGCCGCCCTGCCCGCACCAAGCCCGGCTTTCCCGCCCGCCGCAGGGCAAGGCAAGAGGTAAGGTTAGTTAACCTTTTCGGTGCAAAGTTCTCCGTCGGTCGGCGATCGGCCGATGCATCGGGGGCGGGCTTCGGGGATATGTCTTCGGCGGCGGGAAACCGGCAGAGCATCTTGCCTCGCGCGTCGAGGCCGCGTGGCGCCGTCCAGGTGCAGGACTTGGAGGCGCTAGGCGACCTGATCGGCAACGTCGCGCACGATTTCAACAATTTGTTCGGCGTCATCATCGGCAATCTCGACCTGCTGCGCGAGCCGCAGACCGGCAAGGCGGAGAGCGAGGAGCTGTCGCGCGACGCGCTCGCGGCAGCGCTGCGCGGGGCGGCCATCACGCGCAGCCTGCTCGCCGTCGCGCGGCGCCAGCCGCTGCAGCCGCGGCCGGTCGACATCAACGACATCGTCGCCCGGACCAGCGCCGCGCTCCAGCGCGGGTTCGGCAAGCATGTCGAGATCGTGCTCGACCTCGCGCCCGATCTCTGGCCGGTGCTCGCCGATCCGGCGCCGCTCGCGGCCGCCCTCACCGACATCGCCGCCAACGCCCGCGATGCGATGCCGAAAGGCGGACGGCTGAGCATCGCGACGGCCAATCGCCGGGTCGAGGACAACGCCGAGCTCGCGACGGGTGATTATGCCGTAATCGAGTTGAGCGACACCGGGACGGGCATGGTGCCCGAGGTGGTCAGCCGGATTTTCGAGCCCTTCTTCACCACCAAGGAGCGCGGCCGCGCCGCCGGCCTCGGCCTCAGCGCCGCCTTCGGCTACGCCAAGCAATCCGGCGGCCATATCGGCGTCGACAGCGAGCTCGGCGCGGGCACGCGCTTCCGCCTCTATCTGCCGCGCGCCGCCGCCCTCGCCGAGCGCCCCCGCGCCCTGGAGCAATCCCACGACACGGGCGAAACCATCTTGGTGGTCGAGGATGATCCGGCGATGCGCCGGATCGCGGTGCGGCATGCGCGGGCGCTGGGCTATGACGTGCGCGAGGCGGAACACGCCGCCGCTGCGATCGCGCTGCTCGACATCGAGCCGCGCGTCGACCTGCTGTTTACCGACATTGTCATGCCCGGCGAGATGAACGGGGTGGCGCTGGCGCGAATGGTGATGCGGCGCTGGCCCAGCATAAAGATCGTCATCACCTCGGATTTCGCGCGCA
>DASVOY010000650.1:0-3404 GCA_036383115.1 Allostellaceae bacterium | reverse complement strand
CTCGGCCGCGCCCTTGCGACCGCCGGCATCATCGCCGCGGCGCTCGGTCTCGCCATCAGCACGGACGACCGTCTGGCCGAGCTCTCGCTCGGCAGCTGGGAGGGACTGACGCGCGACGAGATCGCGGCGCGCCATCCGCAGGCGCTCGCCGGAGCGTCGCGCTGGGACTGGTATTTCCGTGCTCCCGATGGCGAGAGCTTCGAGTCCGCCTCGGGACGGCTCGCGGCCTGGCTCGGGGCGGTGCGGCGGCCGACCATCGCCGTCGGCCATGGCGTGGCAGGACGGCTCCTGCGCGGCCTTTACGCGAGGCTCGATCGCGACGAGATGCTGCAATTGCCGGTCAGGCGCGACGGCGTCTTCAAACTTGGGGCGGGCCGGATTACCTTCATCGCGGTGGAGGGGGCAGAGAATGGCTGAAGCGATCGACTGGCGCCGGCATGGGGTGCGCGTGGTGAAGGGATCGGAGCTCGACACCAACACGCCGCAGACGGCCGGCATGAATCGCGCCGCCGCCATCACCCATGCCAGCGCGGGCGCGCAGAAGCTGTGGGCCGGCACGGTGACGATCCACGCCAACGCCAAGACCGGCGCGCATCACCACGGTGAAGTGGAGAGCGTGATCTATGTGGTGAAGGGCAAGGCGCGCATGCGCTGGGGCGAGCGGCTCGAATTCATGGCCGAGGCCGGTCCCGGCGACTTCATCTACGTGCCGCCTTATGTGCCGCACCAGGAGATCAACGCCAGCGCCGACGAGCCCCTGGAGTGCGTGCTGTGCCGCAGCGGCCAGGAGCCGGTGGTGGTCAACCTCGACATCGCGCCCGTCGAGCCGCCCGAGGAAGTGCGCTGGATCGATCCGATCCACCGCCATTAGTTGGCGTACTGCGCCAAACCGCGGCCGAAGGACCAATTCTCCTTGGCGACCTCCACGAGATTGACGAACACGTCGTCGGGCCGGATGCCGGGGTTCTCGCCCAGCCGCTCGGCGACGCGCCGGTAGAGCGCCTTCTTCTGCTCGACGCCGCGCGTGTCGCTGACGGTGAGTTGGATGATCACGAGATCATCGCTCCTGACCATCCCGAGATAATCCGCGCCGTAGCTGAAATCATCCGCGTCGTGCTCGCTGATCGTCATGAAGCGGTCGCCGTCGGGCACGTCGAAGGTCTCGCGCACGGCAAGATAGACATTGTCGAGAACCGCCTTGCGGTATTCCGCCGATTTGCCGCGCCTGAGCGAGATCCGGGCCAGTGGCATGGGGTGCTCCTCGCTCAGGGTCCGGTGTAGATCAGGCAGGAAGAGTCGATGAAGGGCGCGACGCGCACGATCACGGCAATATCCGCGACCAGCACGGCGACGAAGAGGGCAAACGCGAGCAGTACCGGTCCGCGGAGGTTGTGAACGACGCGAGGCCGAGGCGCGCGGGCGTCCGAGGCGGTGAGTGGCGTGCTCATGACGAGACTCCTTTTCGGTCCGAGTTCCGTCTCCCGGATATGAACTCGCCTCGATCATTTTAAAATCGCATGATTGTATATATCAGAGATAACATATATAAATGACTGCCATGCGCACGCTCGATCTGGACGCCGTCGAGGCCTTCGTGCTGGTCGCCGACCTGCGCAGCTTCACCCGCGCGGCCGAGGCACTGGGCACGACGCAGTCGGCGGTCAGCCTGAAGTTGAAGCGGCTCGAGGATCGGCTGCGCCGCCGGCTGGTCGAGCGCACACCCAGGGTGGTACGGCTCTCGGCCGATGGCGCGGCCTTCCTCGAGCGTGCGCGAGAGCTGCTCTCCGCGCATGAGCGCGCGCTCGGCAAGCTCGACGCGACGCCGCGGCGGCTGACCCTCGGCATCAGCGACCACGCCGCCGGCGCCGAGCTGCCGCTGCTGCTGGCGCGCATCAACGCCTACGATCCCGGCCTCGCCATCGAGGTGCGGATCGGCTTCTCGCATGAGCTCATCGCGGGTTTCGACCGCGGCGAGTTCGAAGCCGTCGTCGTGCGCCGCACCGCCGACCGGCGGGACGGTCAAGTGCTGTTGGAAGATCAGTTCGGCTGGTTCGCTTCGCCCGGGTTCCAGCACCAGCCCGGCGAGCCGTTGCGCCTGGCGACGCTCGACTGCCGGTGCGGCGTCCGCGGCATGGCCGTCCGCGCGCTCGACGCGGCGGGCATCCCCTGGATCGAGTCCTTCATCGGCGGCGGCGTCTCGGCGGTCGCCGCAGCGGTTATCGCCGGGCTGGGAGTCGCTCCGTTCGCACGCCGCATTGCGCCGATCGGCGCTATCGATATTGGGCCGGGCCTGTCGCTGCCGGCGCTCCCGGCCTCGGAGATCGTGCTCTATTCGGCGGTGGCGGAGCCGCGCGCCCGCGGCGCCATCCGCACGCTCGCCGCCGCCTTCCGCGCCGTCGCGGCTTGATGGAGGCCGCTATCGCGTGCTGCCGCTCGCCGGTTCCTGTTCGCCCGCCGCCAGCAGCTCCTTCGCCGCGTCGGCGGCGGCGAGACAGCCCTTGCCGTTCTTGGTCTTCTGCAGCTCTTCCGCGACATAGAGCTTCACCACGGCCCGCACGCGACGCTCATGCGCCGCCGCGTCCTCGTCGACGGAAGCGGGGTTGCCGGCGGCCTGGCTCTCGGCCTTGATCCGCTCGCCACACTGCGCGACCTGCTGATCGCCGCTGGCCCGCGGCGGCGCGGCGCCGGATTTGGCGTCGGATGGAGCGCCCGGATTGGGCTCGTGCGGGGCCGCTGCGCCCTGCGGATCCTCGGCGTAGGCCGGGGCCGCGAGACACAGCAGCAGGGCAGCAAGCAACGGCAGGTTAGGCTTCATGGCAGGCGCTCTCCTCGCGAACAGATCTTCCACTGCTGCGAAAAACTGCGCGGCCGGCGGCTTCGTTCCCGAAGCCGTGGATCTGCCGCCACTCAGAACATGCCGTTGCCGTTCGCGGCTTTCTCCGGTATGGGCTGGATGACGTCAGCAGCAGGCTTCGACAGCACGAGACGGACGACGGTCGTCTGGGAAGGGGTGTCGAATTACCTGACGGCTGACGCGGTTGACTCGGTGCTGCGCTGGGCTGCCGGCCTTGCGGCCGGGAGCAGGTGGGAGGCGCTATCTCGGCACGAGCCGCCGAGATCTGCGTGGGTACGCCTTCTATCGGGCGGCGGTCGCCGAGGTGCCGGGACGTGCTTAGGGTCAGCGGCGGTCGCCAGAGCGGCAAATACAGCCGGCGGCGTTACGAGCCACGCGCCACTTTGAGCAGGTCCGAGAGCTTGCGCGCGGGGTCGGCGAGCGCGTCCTTCGATGGCACCGCCTTGGCCGCGACCAGCCGGCGCAGCACCGCCATGTCGCGGCCGTTGTTGACGGTGATCGCCGCCGCGAGCCGCCCGTCCACGGCAAGCCCCAGCAGGGTGAAGCTCTG
>DASVOY010000649.1:0-2628 GCA_036383115.1 Allostellaceae bacterium | reverse complement strand
CTCGTCATCGAGGCGGTGTTCGAGGACATGGCGCTCAAGAAAGAGATCTTCGGCAAGCTCGACCGAGTCGCCAAGCCCGACGCCATCTTGGCAACCAATACCTCGACCCTCGACGTCGATGAGATCGCCAGGGCCACCAAGCGCCCGGAGAGCGTGATCGGGCTGCATTTCTTCAGCCCGGCCAACGTCATGCGGCTGCTGGAAATCGTGCGCGGCGCCAAGACGTCAAAGCCGGTCATCGCCTCCTCCATGGCGCTCGCCCGGACCATCCGCAAGGTGCCGGCGCTGGTGGGCGTGTGCGACGGCTTCGTCGGCAACCGCATGCTGGCGCAGCGCGGGCGCGAGGCGGAGCGCCTGCTGATCGAGGGCGCGCTGCCGCACCAAGTGGACAAGGTGCTGACCGATTTCGGCTTTCCCATGGGTCCGTTCGCCATGGGCGACCTCGCCGGGCTCGATGTCGGCTGGCGCGTGCGCCAAGCGCGCGGGACCAAGGCGCCGATCGCCGACGCGCTCTACGGGGCCGGCCGCCTCGGCCAGAAGACGAGTGCTGGCTATTACCACTACGAAGCGGGGAGCCGGGCGCCGATCCCCGATCCCGATGTCGAGCGCATCATCGTCGATGTCTCGAAAGAGCTCGGCGTCGAGCGCCGGGCCATAGCCGAGCAGGAAATGCTCGAGCGCCTCGCCTATCCCATGATCAACGAGGGCGCCAAGATTCTCGAGGAAGGCATCGCGCTCCGCCCCAGCGACATCGACGTGATCTGGATCTACGGCTATGGCTGGCCGATCTATCGCGGCGGACCGATGTTCTATGCCGACCAGGCCGGGCTCGCGGCGATCCGCGACCGGCTCGCCGATTTCGCCAAACGTTTCAAGGAGCCGGCGCTCGAGCCGGCGCCGCTGCTCGCGCGGCTCGCCAGCGAGGGGCGCGGTTTCGCCGATTGGAAGCAGCCGGGCAAGGCGGCTTCCTGATGGGCGGAGCAGACCGGACGGGGCCGCAAGCCCCGCCCGGCCGCCAGCGGCTCACGGCGGCGCCGCTCCGCCGCACCAAATGGTTACTTGCGACTCGGGCCGGGTTGGGAGAGGCTGTCTCTGCCCGTGGCAGTTGCAGGCAGCCGCCATGACGATTGCGCAGTCTCCCGATGGACGTGTTCGACGCATGATCCGCCTGATCCAGGCGCTCGTCGTCATGTCCGTGCTCGTGCCGGCAATAGGGATAGGCTTGGCCGCGTGGCAGGATCGCCGCGCCATCGTGAGCGACGCCGAACAAGACGTCGAGCAGTCGGTCAACATCCTCCACGAGCATACGCTCAAGGTCTTCGAGATACACGAGCTCATTCTCGACAAGATTGCGATGCGCACCGATGGGCTTGACTGGGCCAGTATAGCTGAATCCCCCGCAACTTCCGAGTTTCTGCGCCAGGTGATCGCCAACGTCAACTATATCTCCTCAATCTGGCTCATCGATGCCGACGGCAAGGTGCGCGCCACGAGCAATCAGTCGCAGAATATCGCGGGCCTGACCGTCGCGGACCGCGAGTACTTTCGCGCCGAACGCGACACGGACGTCACCACCTTCATCAGCAAACCGTACATTGGTCGCCTGTCTGGACAACCGCTGTTTGGCGTCGCTCGCCGCCGCTCGACCGGTACGGGCGCCTTCGACGGCGTGATATGCATCTCAGTTCCCGTCGAGTATTTTGAACGCCTGTTTCGCAGCGTCGAACCCGATGAACGGCACCGGATCGTGCTGGTGCGCGACGACGGCGAGGTGCTCGCGAGCGACCCCCCTCCCCCAAATGAAGTGACGCATTTCCCTGAGAACTCGCTTCTGATGCGAGCCGTCGCAAGCGGTCGTCAAAGCCACAGCTGGCAGGTGTCGCCCATGGACGGGCGTGAACACTTCTTTAGCTGGAGAAAGCTCGGCGGGTATCCGCTGTACGTCGCTTACGCGATCGACAAGGACGTGGCGCTCCAGCCCTGGTACGAGCATTTGCGGCTCTACGGTGCCGTCGGCATCGGTGCCGCGCTGGCATTGTTCCTGGCCAGCCTGCTGGCCCTGCGATACGCGCGTCGGGAACTGGCGCTAGTTCGACGGGTCACGGAAGAAGCCGATGGCCGCGTGCGGGCCGAGACGTCGCTGCAGCAGGTCCGCAAGCTCGAAGCGGTTGGACAATTGACCGGCGGCGTGGCGCATGACTTCAACAACCTGCTGACGACGATCCTGGGCAACGCGGAGCGCGCCCAGCATATGGAGCAGCGGGCAAAGCAGCTCCAATGCCTCAAGAACATCGAGCACGCCGCCAGCAACGGCGCGCGGCTCGTCCATCACCTCCTCGCCTTTGCACGCAAGCAGCACCTCGACCCGCAGCCGACGGGTATCAATCAGATCGTCGTCGAGCTCGCGGAAATGCTGGAGAGCACGATCGGCTCGCGCATCCGCGTCAGCGTGGAGCTTGATCCCGCTCCTTGGCTGGCCATGGCCGATGCCAGCCAGATCGAGACGGCGATCCTCAATATCGCGCTGAATGCGCGCGATGCCATGCCGCAAGGCGGCCATCTTACGATCACGACGGCGAATCTGGCCGCCGCCGACCCGCGCCGCCTGCAGGAGCTCGAGCCGGGCGA
>DASVOY010000648.1:0-6036 GCA_036383115.1 Allostellaceae bacterium | reverse complement strand
GATGGCCTCGCTGCCGAGGCGGATGGCGAAGCGGCGGAGCGCGTCGCTCTTCACGACATCGCTGCTGGTGAGGCCGGTGCAGGCGGTGAGGCCGTTGTACATCGCATTGGCGACGAGCTTCGACCAGCGCTCGCCCCAGAGATTCTCGGTCACTTTCGCGCTGTCGGCCAGCGCGACGAGGCGGCACACCTCTTGGGCGCGCGGCGTGATGCGGCCATGCACCTCGCCGGCGCGGAACACGGTGTGCGCCGCGCCCGCCTTGCCCGCGTAGCGCGTGACATGGCCGGGCTCGCGCAGCTCGACCATGATGCGGCTGGCGATGCAGCCGAGCACCCTGCCCCACCCGACCACGCCCGCCAGCGTCTCCTCGTTCATGCAGTTCTGCAGCGACACGACATAGCCGCCGGGCGCCAGATATTGCCGGATCAGCATGGCCGCCCAGGCCGTGTCGTACGACTTCATGCAGATGAAGGCGATATCGATCGGAGCTTCCTTGCCCAGGCGCTGCACGTCGGTGAGGTGCAGCGCCTTGACCGGCACGGTGAAGGGCTCGACGGCCGCGGCGTGGGTGACGCGCAAGCCGTGCGCGCGCATGTCCTCGACATGCGCCGGCCAGGGGTCGACGAAGGTCACGTCCTCGCCCGCCCGCGCCATATGCGCCCCGCAATAGCCGCCGACCGCGCCGGCGCCGACGATGACGATCTTGTTCCTCATGACAGGAATTCCCCGATCCAGGCCTTGTAGTCCTTGTCGCGCGTCACCGCCTGCATCAGCGTCTCGGGCGCGACGCCGCCGATCTTCGCCGGCGGCACGCCCTCGCGCAGCGCCTTCAAGGTATCATGGACGGCGCGGATCGCCGCCGCTATCGGCAAGTGGCCCTGGAGGCAGATGCGGACGCCCTTGGCGGCGAGATAGGCGGGATCGTCGAGCTCCGCCCCGACGCCGCCCAGCATGATCGGCACGCTCACCGCCGCGGCGATCGCCTCGAGCTGCGCGCGCGTCTTGAGCCCGACGAAGAACAGCGCGTCGACGCCGGCCGCGGCATAGGCCTTGGCCCGCGCCACGGCATCCGCGGCGCCGGTGATCGCCGCGGCGCTGGTGCGGCCGACGATGCAGAGATCAGGGTCCTGCCGCGCCGCCAGTGCTGCGCGCATCTTGCCGACGCCTTCCTCGATCGACACGAGCCGCGCCTTGTCCGCCGCGCCGAAACCGGCCGGCAGCGCCGTGTCCTCGATCGTCAGCGCCGCGACTCCGGCGGTCTCCAGCTCCTGCACCGTGCGCATCACATTGAGAGCGTTGCCGTAGCCATGGTCGGCATCGACCAGCAGCGCCAGATTGCCGGCGCGGCAGATGCGGTAGGCCTGCTCGGCGAACTCAGTCAGCGACAGCACGATGAGATCGGGCGCGCCCAGCGCCGTCAGCGACGCCACCGACCCCGCGAACATCCCGGCCTCGAAGCCCAGATCCTCGGCGATGCGCGCCGACATGGCATCGAAGACCGAGGCCGGCCGGATGCAGCGCGAACCCGAGAGGATGGCGCGGAACCGCTGTCGTCGCTCAGTCCAATTCATTGCTTTCCATCCTTGCTTGTCTCTGCTGCAGCGCGCGCAGGATGCGCTGTGGCGTCGCGGGTTGCTCGGTGACGCGCGCGCCGAAGGGTGCGAGCGCGTCGTTGATCGCGTTCATGACCGCCGCCGGCGCGCCGCCCGTGCCGGCCTCGCCGACGCCCTTGGCGCCGAGCTCGGAGGTCGCGGTGGGGGTCGCGACATGCGCGACCTCGATGTCCGGCATCTCGCCTGCCATCGGCACGAGGTAATCGGCAAGCGTGCCGTTGAGGAGCTGGCCTTCGCCGTCATAGAGGCATTCCTCGAAGAGCGCGCCGCCCAACCCCTGCACCACGCCGCCGCGGATCTGCTCGTCGACGAGCAGCGGGTTCACCACTGTGCCGCAATCCTCGACCACCCAGTGCTTCAAGAGGGTGACGAAGCCGGTCTCGACATCGAGCTCGAGCCACGACGCTTGTATGCCGTTGGTGAAGGCGAAGGGATAGTCGCGCGGCTGGTAATGGCGCGTCGCCACCAACTCGGGCTGCACGTCCGGCGGCAAGGTGTCGCCGCGGAAATATCCGGCGCGGCCGACCTCGTCGAGGCCGATACGCCGGGCGCCGCTGGCGGCATCGGTGATCCAGCCGTCGCTGATGTCGAGCGCTTCGGGCGCCTCTTGCAGCATCGCGCCGGCCAGCGCCAGGATGTTGGCGCGCAGCGCCTTCGCCGCCTGGAGCGCCGCCTCGCCGCCGATGCCGGTGCCGCGCGATCCCCAGGTGCCGCCGCCATAGGGGGTGCGCTCGGTGTCGCCGGTGACGACGCGCACGCGGTCGAGCGGCACGCCCAGCACGCTCGCGGCGATCTGCGCCACCACGGTCTCGGTGCCCTGCCCCTGCTCGGTGACGCTGATCGCGCAGGTGACGGAGCCGCCGGGATCGAGGCGCAAGGTGCAGCCGTCCTGCGCCGAGATCGGCGCACCGCCGACGCCGTAGAAGGCGGGGCCGGGATTGGTGATCTCGACGAAACTGGCGAGGCCGATGCCGCGATGGACGCCCGTGGCGCGCAGCGCCGCCTGCTCGCGCCGCAGGCCGTCGTAATCCATCAGCTCCAGCATCCGCGCGAGGCAGCGCTGATGCGACAGGCGCTCGAAGCGCAGGCCCGCCGGGCTCGTCCAGGGATAGGCGTCGTCGGCGATGAGGTTGCGCCGGCGCAGCTCTGCCGGGTCGAGCGCCACGGCGCGCGCCGCCTGATCGACCAGCGCCTCAGTCACGGCGCAGGCGATGGGGTGGCCGACGGCGCGATACTGCGACATCGGCGGCTTGTTCTGGAAGGCGACGCGGAGCCGCGCGCGGTAGTTCGCGCAGCGGTACCACGACGCCGTCAGGTTGATCACCTGATTGCCCTCGACGGCGCTGGTGCGGGGATAGCTCGAGTACGGACCGATGCCGGTGAGATCGTCGATCTCGACGGCGAGGATCTCGCCCGCTTTGCTCACCGCCATCCGCCCTTTGACGCGATGAGCCCGCGCATGGATGTCGGAGACAAAGGATTCGAGCCGGTCGGCGATGAACTTGATCGGACGTCCCAGCAGCAGGCTCAGCGCCACCACCGCCATCTCGTCGGGGTAGACATGGATCTTGATGCCGTAAGAGCCGCCGACATCGCGGCAGATGACGCGCACTCCCGTCTCCGCCAGCGGGAAATGCCGCAGGATGATCTCCTTCATCATGTGCGGCGCCTGCGAGGAATGATGCACCGTGAGCTGCCGGTCGGCCGGGTTGAACTCGGCGAGGATCGACCGGGTCTCGAGGCAGACGCCGGTGTGCCGGGCGAAGGCGAAGCTGTCCTCGACCACGACATCGGCGCGGGCGAAGGCATCATCGACCGCGCCCGCGTCGATGCTCCGCGTGAAGGCGAGATTGTCGCCGAGCGCCGCGTGGATCGCCGCCGCCGCGCCGGGTGCCAACGCGGTCTCCGGGTCCGCCACCGCCGGTAGCTCCTCCCATTCGACGGCGATATGCGCGAGCGCGTCTTCGGCGGCGGCGCGGCTCTCGGCCACGACGGCCGCAACCGGCTCGCCCTGCCAGCAGGCGCGCTCGATCGCGAGCGGGTGCTGCGGCGCCGATTTGAGCCCTTTCATGTGGCCGAGCACGCCGACCCAGGGCGTGTAGAGGCCGACCAAATCCTTGGCGGTGGCGACTCGCACCACGCCGGGCTGCCGCACCGCCTCCGCCGTGTCGAGCCGCGCGATGCGGGCATGGGCATAGGGGCTGCGCAGGAAAGCCGCGTGCACCAGCCGCGGCAAGCGGATGTCCTCGACGTAGGTGCCGCGGCCCTGCAGCAGGCGTTGCGCGTTGGGCCGCGGCACGCTCCGGCCGATATAGCTGTTGGGCCGGTCGACGAAGGAGAGCGGCCCCTCGCTCATGACGCGCCCTTCGCGCTGCGTTGCCGCGCCACCGCCTCGACCGCGTCGACGATCGCGTGATAGCCGGTGCAGCGGCAGTAATTGCCGGAGAGATGATCGCGGATCTCGCTGCGGCTCGGCCGCGGGTTGTCGCGCAGCAATTCGGCAGCAGTGACGAGAATGCCCGCGGTGCAGAAGCCGCATTGCAGCGCGTTGCGCTCGTGGAAAGCCGCCTGGAGATCGGCGATCTCGCCGCTGTCCGACAATCCTTCGATCGTCACGACCTCTGCGCCGTCGAGCTGCGCCGCGAACACTAGGCACGCGCGCGCGATCGCGCCGTCGATGCGCACGGTGCAGGCGCCGCAGACGCCGTGCTCGCAGCCGGCGCGCGTGCCGGTGAGGCCGAGCTCCTCGCGCAGGAAATCGACGAGGTTCTGCCGCACCGGGACGCGGCGCGCGACCGGCTCGCCGTTGACGGCGAGGCGGATGTCGACCGCCTCGCTCATGCGGCGTCCCGCTCGGGCGCCGTCGCCAGCGCCCGCACGGCGCGCGCCAGCAGCACGCGCGCGAGATGGCGCTTGGTGGCGCCGTCGGCCTGGAGATCGCCCAGCGGATCGAGGTCATCGGCGAGCGCGTCCTGCGCCGCGGCAATGCGGTCGAGAAGCGCGCCCTGGCCGAGCGCCGCGGCAGCCGTCCCGGCCTCGATCGGCTTCGCGCCGGCACCGAAGAACACCAGCCGCGCCTCGCGCGCCGCATCGCCCTCGATCCGCGCCCGCGCAGCGATGCCGATCATTGCGTAATCGCCGCGGCGGCGCGCCAGCTCGAGGAACGCCATGCGCGTGCCGGGCGCGGGCGGAGGAATGTCGATGGCGGTGATGATCTCGTCCGGTGCCAGGGCGGTCTCGTAGAGCCCTTTGAAGAAATCGCGCGCCGCGATCCGGCGCTCGCCGCGGCGGCTGGCGAGATGGAGCACGGCGTCGAGCGCCACCGCGCAGGCCGGCAGTTCGGCGGCGGGATCGGCCTGGGCGAGGCTGCCGCCGAAGGTGCCGCGGTTGCGGATCGCAGGATGCGCGATGTGCGGGATGGCCTGACGGATCAGCGGCGTCAGGCGCGCCACCAGTGGCGAACGCCCGACCTCGGCATGCCGTGCAAGCGCGCCGATGCGCAGGCGGCCCTCGCGTTCCTCGATCAGGCCGAGCCCGGGCAGGACGTTGATGTCGACGAGGAGCCGCGGCTCGAGCAGCCGCATATTGAGCGCCGGCACGAGGCTCTGCCCGCCGGCGATGACCTTCGCCTCGTCGCCATGAGCGGCGAGCGCGGCAAAGACGTCATCGAGCGAGCGAGCGCGGAAATATTTCAGCCTCGGCGCCTTCAGCGTCTCCTCCCCATCCGCGCACCGGTTGGCTCCGCGCGCGGTGCAGCTTAGCATGGCTGGAGCGCTCGCCAACCGCCCCTTCGTCATGCTGGTGAGGGTGGATGGACGCCGCAGGCAGGGCCGTTTACGATGATGCCAAAGGCGCCGCACAGGCGTCCTCGCCGGGCATGCGACCCGAAGCGAAACACAACTCGGGAGGAGGCAATGGTGACACGTCGAGACCTGCTCAATGCCGGCGCCGCGGCCGGCGCGCTCGCCACCGGGCTACCACGGGCCTTCGCCGCCGGGCCGACGCCCAACCCGGCCGTCGACTTCGACATACCGCGCGGCGCTTGCGACTGCCATGTCCACGTCATCCCCGACCCGGCGCAGTTCCCGATGTCGCCGGCCCGCGGCTACACGCCGCCCGTCGCCACGGCGAAAGAGCTGCTGAGCTTGCAGGAGTTCCTTCATCTCGACCGCGTCGTCATCGTCACGCCCAGCATCTATGGCACCGACAACCGTGCCACCCTCGAGGGCATGCGTGAGCTTGGGCCGCGGCGGGCGCGCGGCATCGCCGTCATCGATGACAAGACCTCGGCCGAGGCGCTCGACGACATGCAGAAGACCGGCGTCCGCGGCGTCCGCGTCAACCTCGAGCAAGCCGGCGAGTTCGACCCAGCGGCCGCTGCCAAGAAGCTCCAGGCGGCGGTCGACCGCGTGAAGGATCGCGG
>DASVOY010000647.1:0-3739 GCA_036383115.1 Allostellaceae bacterium | reverse complement strand
GTCCCGCCGGGGGATACGGTAAGTGGTAGACGAACGGGACTTACAAGAAGGGCCCCGGAGGCAACCGGGATCGCCGCCTTGGAGGAAGAGCATGCACGGATTGATGCAGGACCAGCCGCTCCTGATCTCTTCGCTGATCACCTATGCCGACCGGCATCACGGCGCGACCGAGATCGTGTCGCGCACCATCGAAGGGCCGATCCACCGCTACACCTACCGCGATGCGCATGCGCGCGCGCGGAAGCTCGCCAATGCGCTGAGGCGCTTGGGTGTCATGGAGGGTGACCGCATCGGCACGCTGGCCTGGAACGGCTTCCGGCATTTCGAGATCTACTTCGCGGTGTCCGGCATCGGCGCCGTCTGCCACACGGTCAACCCGCGGCTCTTCCCCGAGCAGCTCGTCTACATCATCAACCACGCCGAGGACCGGTACGTCTTCTTCGACCTGACCTTCGTGGCCATCATCGAGAAGCTGAAGCCGCTGTGCAAAGGCGTCAAAGGCTGGGTGGCGATGACCGATCGCGCACATATGCCGAAGTCGCTGCCGGACGCACTCTGCTTCGAGGAGCTGGTGGCGGCGGAGAGCGACCGCATCGACTGGCCGGTGCTCGACGAGAACGCGGCCTCCTCGCTCTGCTACACCTCGGGCACGACCGGCAACCCCAAGGGCGTGCTTTATTCGCACCGCTCGACCGTACTCCATTCCTATGGCGCGGCGCTGCCCGACGCGATGGCGCTCTCGGCGCGCGACGTGGTGCTGCCGGTCGTGCCGATGTTCCACGCCAATGCCTGGGGCTTGCCCTACGCGTGCCTGCTGGTGGGCGCCAAGACGGTATTCCCCGGGGTGGGGCTCGACGGCAAGAGTCTGTTCGAGCTGTTCGAGGGCGAGCGGGTCACCTTCAGCGCCGGCGTGCCGACGGTGTGGCTCGGCCTGCTGCAGTTCATGGCGCAGTCGAACCACCGCTTCACGACGCTGAAGCGCACCATCATCGGCGGCTCGGCCTGCCCGCCGGCGATGATCCGCGCCTTCGAGACCGAGCACGGGGTCGAGGTGCTGCATGCTTGGGGCATGACCGAGATGAGCCCGCTCGGCACCGTGTCGCAGCTCAAGGCGAAGCACGTCGACCAGGGCATCGAGGCGCGGCTTGCGGTCAAGAACAAGCAGGGGCGCGCCATTTTCGGGGTCGACTTCAAGATCGTCGACAGCGCCGGCAAGGACCTGCCATGGGACGGCAAGGCCTTCGGCGACCTGCTGGTACGCGGGCCCTGGATCGCCAAGGGCTACTTCAAGGGCGAGGGCGGCGACCCGCTGCGCGATGGATGGTTCCCCACCGGCGACGTCGTCACCATCGATCCCGACGGCTACATCCAGGTCACCGACCGCTCCAAGGACGTGATCAAGTCGGGCGGCGAGTGGATCAGTTCGATCGACCTCGAGAACGTCGCGGTGGCTCATCCCGCAATAGCCGAGGCGGCGGTCATCGGCGTCGCCCACCCGAAATGGGACGAGCGCCCGCTGCTCGTCGTGCAGAAGAAGGCGGGCGCGCAGGTCACGCGCGAGGAGCTGCTCGCCTTCTACGACGGCAAGGTCGCCAAATGGTGGATCCCCGACGACGTGGTCTTCGTCGAGTCGCTGCCGCATACCGCCACGGGCAAGCTGCTCAAGACCAAGCTGCGCGAGGATTTCCACGGCCATCGCTTGCCCGGCGGCTGATCCGCCAGCACCGCCTTGGAGAATTCCGGGCGCGGCACTACATTGCTGGTGGAATTCTGACCCGAGCGGAGGCGTCGATGGCACATGCGGCGATCACCCTGACGAGCCTGATGGCGACGGCGGCAATCCTCGGCGCCTGCGTCGTGCCGCCCGAGAACGACCCGCACAACCTGCCCTACGCGCTGTGGCCGAGCAGCAGCCCGGACGTCTACCAGTACAGCACCAATCCCTATCCGTCGCTCACCGCGCCGCCGCTCTATGCCCCCAACGGCAGCAGAGACTGAGCCTCTTTTGCGACATCGCGCTTCACCGGCCGGCTACCCCATTCCGGGCGAATGCGGATGGCCGGAAGCCGTGCTACGATTGAACCGTAATAATGAATAATCAAGTTGCGGGAGGATCTGACGATGGCACAGAACCTCGCCCGGCGCGTGGAAGAGCGTCCCTGGCTCGTTACGCTGCAATGGGTGATCGGGGTGGTGGTGGCGGCAATCTCGGTGTGGGCCCTCGGCGGGCCGTAAGGGGCGTCGCGCCGGGCGCCGGTCTGGTCCTGCGGCGGCAAGCTCGGCGCGAAGGTGCCGAGCCCCGGACCTGTGACAGTTGCGTGGCATCCGACAGCGCGAACCGCGCCGACTAGCGCCGCCGCCATGCGCCGCCGCCGCAATCCTTCCGCAAAAATCACAGACGAGTTTTCGACGAACTCGGCGCGAATATTTGGCGATCATTGAGCCTGCCGCACCGGCGGCCGCTACAATCCAAAAAATGACACGAGCCTCAACACTTAAGTAACTTCTAGGATTACCCCCCATAAAGCGCACCCCACAAGGGGTGTAGGCGGCGTAGACCGCGTTGCTCTGAAGGACTGAGAAGAGATGCGTGAACCGCGAACCTTGCCTTGGGTCTCCCATTTGCAGCGCCGCGCGGACTATTGCCGGCGCCTCGCGCTGATGCAGCGCGACCCCATCATCGCCAACGAGCTCCACGAGATGGCGCTTCGCTACGAGGCGGAGGCCGGCGTCGAGGCGACCTGCGCCGCGCTCCGGCGCGTCAACGGGGAATAGCGCCGGGTTCTCGCGCGGCAGCCGGCTAGGGGTAGAAGAGCGCGGCGTAGATCACGAAGAGCCAGCTGAAGATGCCGTGGATGATCGCCCACAGGATCGAGTGGTTGTTGGCGTAGGAGATCGCGATCGCCAGCGCCGAGCCGAAGCTCACACCGTATTTCGCGCCCTCGACGCGGATGCTGTAGCCTCGACCGTTCATCGCTTCGCTCCCCCGGGCATGTCGCGCCGACATATTTAGCACGGGCCGGCGGGACGGCCAGCGCAGCGCGCGTGGCCGAGGCGCGAAAAAGGAAGCTCCGCCGAGGCGGAGCTTCGAGTGGTCTTACCCGTTAGAGGATGTCTCGCCGCGAAGGCGAGACGAGCGACCCTACTGCCGACGCGGTCATGGCGGCGGTGACATTAATGAGGCGCGTCGAGTCTCGCGCCGGAGCGGTTCCGGATTCCTGGTCGAGCGCTCGAAACGGCGCCAGGATCGAGGTGGCAGGACGGAACCGACATGCGTGCAGTCAAGGCGGGCGCCGTGTACTTCGCGGTGATCTTTGCGGCCGGCGCGGTCCTCGGCCCGATCCGCGAGCTTTGGCTCATTCCCCGTCTCGGGCGCAGCGCCGGCATTCTCGTCGAAGCGCCTCTGATGATTGCAGCCATGGTCGTCACGGCGCGATGGGTGATCCGCCGGTTCTCTCTGGCGACCGCGAAAGCGCGGCTCGCCACCGGGCTGGTCGCGCTCGCCTTTCTGGTGCCCGTCGAAATGCTCGGCGCTGCGTTGCGTGGCCTGTCGCCTGGCGACTACCTCGCCAGCTTCAACTCGGTGTTCGGTGGCGTTTCGCTCCTGCTCTTCCTGCTGTTCGCGGCGATGCCCATGCTCGTGGAGCGGCGCAGACCCGCTGCCCGCTCTGTCAAGAAACCGCCGTGAGCGTCGCCCCTCGGCGCCTAATGCCGCGTGATCGAGCCGGCGATGGTGGTG
>DASVOY010000646.1:0-4236 GCA_036383115.1 Allostellaceae bacterium | reverse complement strand
CAAGGCCGGTGATTGGTACCTCGGCATGGATCTGAGCGACCTCTGGGAGTGGCCGCAGGGCAACGAGCCGCGCGGCTACCTCAAGGCGATCGATCCTATGACCGGCAAGGCCAAGTGGCAGATGCCGAGCGACCTGCCGCGTTTCTCGGGCGTGCTGTCGACGGCCGGCGGCGTCGTCTTCAGCGGCCGGCTTACCGGCGAGTTCGAGGCTTTCGACGCCGACACCGGCAAGAAGCTCTGGGGCTTCAAGACCGGCTCGGGCATCGAGGGGCAGCCCGTCACCTGGCAGCAGGACGGGGTGCAATACGTCGCCGTCTCCACAGGCATCGGCGGCGTCTACTCGCTGTTCTCCGGCGACGAGCGTCTGAAGGACGTTCCCGCCGGCGGCTCGCTCTGGGTCTTCGCGCTCCAGAGGTGAGGGGCCGAGCGTCACGGGGCCGTCCGCTTCGGGCGGCCCCGCGTTCTTCGGGTCGATGCGTATGAATTGTCGTCAAGGATTGGCTGCTTTGGCCTGTGCTGCTGCGGTCGCCGTAGCGTTGCCTGCCCTGGCAGAGGATCCGGCACAGAAGAACGCGGCGCTGCAGCCAGACTCCTCGGCGCAAGCCGAGCTGGTGAAGCAGGGCAAAGCGCTTTACGCGCATCGCTGCTCGCATTGCCATGGATTCAATATGGTCAGCGCTGGCAACGTGACCTTCGATTTGCGCGAGTTTCCGCGCAACCAGGAGGAGCGCTTCCTCGAATCGGTGGTCAATGGCAAGAATGGCCGCATGCCGCCTTGGGGAGACACGCTCTCGCTCGACGAGATCAAAGCGATCTGGGCCTATGTCGGCACCGGGGGCAAGTGATGAGCGTCCGACTCTCGCTGATGCTCGCGGGGATCACCGTCCTCTCGTCCGCTCTTTGGGATCGGCCGACGCGAGCGGAAGAGGCGCTCACCATATGCTTCGATGAGAATGTTCCGCCCTATTCGGTGCGCCATGGCAAGGAGAGTGGTGGGTTCGACGTCAACGTCGCCGAGGCGCTGGCTGGGCGCCTCGGCCGGCCGCTCGCCGTGCAATGGTTCGAGAGCAAGCTCGACTGGGACAGCAGCTCGGCGCTTGCGGCCAACGCGCTGCTGTCCGACCGACGCTGCCAGCTCATCGGCGGCTATCCGCTGGTCGGAGATGCGCTGGGCAAGCCGGGCGCCGAGACCGCGCGGATGCCGGATTTCGACGGCGCCAAGCCGGAGGATCGCCGGCGGCGCGTGCCGCTGGGCACGTTGGTGCCGAGCCGGCCCTATCATTACGCGCCGCTCACCATCGTGCTTGCCGACAGCGCGTCCGCCAAGCCGATCACGCGCCTGGCCGACCTCGAGAACATGAAGCTCGTTGTCGAGGCCGCCACGCTCGCGGATTCCATCCTCATGACGTTTGGCGACGGCCGGCTGGTCAATCACATCACCCACCTGGTGCCCGGACGGGGCGAGCTCCTGCCGCGGCTGGAGCAGGGCGGCTTCGATGCGACGCTCGTCCCGCTGCACCGGTTCGACGCCTATCGCGCCGGGCATCCCGACACGAGGCTCAGGGCATCCGGCTACTACCACCGAATCGGCTTCAACATGGGATTCGTGGGGCTGTCGAGCGAGGCGGTTTTGCTCGAACACGTGAATGTCGCGCTGGGCGAGATGCTGGCGAAAGGCGAGCTGCCGGCGCTTGCCCAGGCGGCGGGCATGACCTACGTGCCGCCGCACCGTCCCGACGTGCTCGAGAGCCTGTCCCTGGCCGACCTGCATGAATGAGGCTCACCCGGCGCCCCAGGTTGACGGCGGTGTCCGGAAGCGCAACCATGCCCCGCATGCGTGATCGGAGCCGAGCGGGTCGCTGGTCAGCGGCACTATCCTTCTGTGTCGCGCTCGCGTTCGCGTACGCGCTAGCGATGGCCGCCGCCGCGCCGCTTGCGCGCGCCGACGAGCTGCCGGTGGTTCGCGTGGGCGTCCTCAAATTCGGCACGGTGAGCTGGGAGCTCGACGTCATGCGCCGGCGCGGTCTCGACCGCGCGCACGGCGTCGACGTGCAACCGCTCGAGCTCGCCGGCAAGGAGGGCGCCGCCGTGGCGCTTCAGGGCGGTGCGGTCGATGTCATCCTCACCGACTGGCTCTGGGTGGCGCGGCGGCGGGCGCTGGGCGGTGACTTCACCCTGGTGCCGCATTCGCACGCCACCGGCGGCCTGATCGTGCGCCGCGATGCGGGCGTCAACAGCCTCGCCGATCTGCGCGGGCGCAAGATCGGCATCGCCGGCGGCCCCGTCGACAAGAGCTGGCTGGTGCTGCGCGCCTATGCCCGCGAGCGCGCTGGGATCGACCTCGCCAAGGAGGCGCACCCGGTCTTCGCCGCCCCGCCGCTGCTCAACGAGACGCTGAAGCGCGGCGACATTCCGGCGGCGATCAATTTCTGGCAGTACAACGCGCGCCTGCCCGAGGGTGAGTTCGTCGAGCTCGCACGCGTCGAGGATATGCTGCCGGCGCTTGGCCTCTCGCCCGAAATGCCGCTGCTCGGCTGGGTGTTCAGCGAACGCTGGGCGGCCGCCCACCGCGACGCCGCGCGAGGATTCTTCGCCGCGGCAAAGGAAGCGCGCGACACGCTCGCCGCGTCGCCCGAGGAATGGCAGAAGATCGCACCGCTCGCTCAGGTCGACGATCCCAGAGTGCTGGAGCGGCTGCGCCAGGCCTACCGGCGCGGCATCGCCCAGAACGGGCCGGCCGATCTCAAGGCCGAGGCGCAGCGCCTGCTCGAGCTGCTGATCCAGTTCGGCGGCATCGACGAGGCGCCGCCCGACGGCCGCGTGCCGCCGGGCACCTTCTTCGCCGGGTCCAGCTCGTAAGCCGCATGGTGTCATTGCGCTACAGCGACGTCTGGCTGCGCGGCTTGTCGGCCGTCACCCTTCTCGTGCTATGGCAAGCGGCCGCGGGCCTCGCCGCGAGTCCGCTGCTGCCGGGACCGGCGGCTGTCGCCACGGCGCTAGTGAAGCTCGCGGTGAACGGCCGCCTGCTCGTCGATCTCGGCGTCACCCTGCTGCGCGTCGCCGCGAGCTTCGGGCTGGCAATGGCAGCGGGATCGATGATCGGCATCCTGATGGGGCACAATCGGCGGCTGGACGGACTCTTCGATCTCTGGCTGGTGCTCGGGCTCAACATACCGGCGCTGGTCATCATCTTCCTGTGCTACCTCTGGCTCGGCCTCACCGATGCAGCGGCAGTCATCGCGGTGGCGCTCAACAAGGTGCCGAACACGGCGGTGATCCTGCGCGAGGGCGCGCGCTCGGTCGACCGCGAGCTGCTGCAGGTGGCGGATGTGCTGCGGCTGCCCTGGGGGCGGCGGCTGCGCGACGTCTATTTGCCGCAGCTCTATCCCTACCTCATGGCGGCAAGCCGATCCGGCCTGTCGCTGATCTGGAAGATCGTGCTCGTGGTCGAGCTGGTCGGTCGCAGCAACGGCGTAGGTTTTCAGCTCGGTGTCTATTTCCAGTTCTTCGACATCACCAACATCCTGGCCTATACCGCGAGCTTCATCGCCGTGGTGCTCGCGATCGAGAGCTGGGCGATCCGTCCGCTCGAGCGGCGCCTGACGCGGTGGCGCACATGAACGCGCTCGAGGTCTCGGTCGCGCGCAAGGTCTACCGCGCGGAGCGCCGTGAGCTCCTCGCTCTCGCCGGTGTCGATTTCGCCGTGCCGACGGGGCAGTTCGCCTGCATCGTCGGTCCCTCGGGCTCGGGCAAGACCACGCTGCTCTCGTTGATCGCCGGACTCGATCATGCCTATGATGGCAAGATCCACCGCGGCGGCGAAGCGCAGGGACGGCTCGGCATGGTGTTCCAGACGCCGCGCCTCATGCCTTGGCTCAACGTGCGCGACAATGTCTGCCTCGCGCTCGAGCCGGCGCCCGGCAGCTCGGCCCGAGCCGAGAAGATGCTGGCGGAGATGCAGCTCGGCGCTTACCTCGACGCGTTCCCAGGTCAGCTCTCGGGCGGGCAGAAGCGGCGCGTGGCCCTGGCGCGCGCCTTCGTCAACGATCCCGATCTGCTCCTGCTCGACGAGCCCTTCCAGTCGCTCGATGCGCCGACGGCGCAGCATCTGCGCGATCTGCTGCTGGCGCTGTGGAGCCGGCGGCGGCCGACCATCCTCTTCGTCACCCATGATCTGCGCGAGGCGCTGAGCCTGGCCGACCGCGTGCTGTTCCTCTCGGCCGGGCCGGGGCGCGT
>DASVOY010000645.1:0-5038 GCA_036383115.1 Allostellaceae bacterium | reverse complement strand
GATGCGGCCGGCGTCACCGCCGCCTTCAACCTCACTCTCCTCGAGCGGATCAACCGCGAGCTCGATGGCGATTTCGACCTCGACCGCTTCGAGCACGAGGCGTTCTACAACCAGACCGCCGGCCGCATCGAGATCTACATCAGGAGCCTCGCCGACCAGATCGTCACCGTCGCCGGCCGCGCCATCCGCTTCGCCGCCGGCGAACGCATTCACACCGAGGATTCCTGCAAATACACCGTCGAGGAGTTCCGGCGTCTCGCGGCGCGGGCGGGCTTCCGGCCGGAGCGCCACTGGACCGATGTGGACGCCCTGTTCAGCGTCCACCTGCTCGCGGGCGGCTGATCCGCTTGGTCAGCGCGCGAGGGCGCGCTCGACCGCCTCGCTCACGGCCGCGAGCGGGATCGCCGCCATCTCGCTCGCGCCGAAGCGCTGCGCCTCGACGATCTCGATGCGCCTGGCGGCAGGCGCAAACTTCGCTGCTGCGCTCGGCCCGAACAGCGATACCATGGCGCAGCCCGATGCCGCCAGCAGATGGCCGGTGCCGCTGTCATTGGCCACCGCGGCGGCCAGACGCTGGCCGAGGGCCAGGGTATAGAGCGGCGCGGCGGCTATCTCGGCCGGCACCCGCTCGTCCTGCAGCGGGAAGAGCGCGTCGGGCAGTGCGGCGCGGAGCTCGTCGTGCCAATCGCGCTCGTCGGGCCCGAGGATCATCACCGCGCGTCGCCCGGCGCGCTGCAAGGCAGCGGCGAGAGCCACGAAGCGATCGCGCGGCCAGCGCTTGTGGGTGCCGCCGGCGCCCGGCGCGATGCCGACATAGAGCGGGCCTGGCGGCAGTGCCAGGAGAGCAGCCTCGCTCCAGGGCGCGCCGAGCCCGACATCGAAGCGCGGCTCGATGCGCTTGCCGCCGGCGATGGCGACGAGGTCGAGCAGCTGATCGACGAGACGCGGAGGGCGTTCGTAGCCGCGCGGCGGTCGCCGGTCGGACAGGAGAAAACGCGCGGCGGCCGAGACGAAGCATCCGGCGCGCATGCGGCGCAGGATGAGCGTGGTGAGGACGCGCCGCTGCGTGTCGATGACGAGGTCGAAGCGGCGCCCGGCGAGCGGTCGGCGCAACAGCTCGCCGGCGCGCGAGCCGATGCCGGCCTCCTCGATGACCTCGTCGAGCGCCGCGCGGACGAGCGGCGCCAGCGCATGGGCGTAGACGGTCTTGCCCTTGCTGGCGAGCCAGGTGATGCGCGCCTCGGGCCAGCGCTGCCGCAGCGCCCAGACGAAGGGCAACTTCATGACCCCGTCGCCGAGCAGCTCGAGGCCGGAGTAGATCAGGATGTCCATGATCGATCCGACCTCCGGCCACGCCCGTCCGGGCCAGGGACGAGCGTGGCACGAGCTACGGCGCGCCTAGAGCGACGCCTTGAGCCTGGCACCGGGCTTGAAGCGCACGCCCTTGCTCGGTTTGATCTTGATCGCCTCGCCGGTGCGCGGGTTGCGCCCCATCCGCGCGGCGCGCTTGCTGACGGCAAAGGAGCCGAAACCAGTCAGGCTGAAGCGCTGGTTCTTCTTCAGCTCCTTGCCGATCGCGGCGACGATCGCATCGACCGCCTGGTTCGCGGCGGACGACGTCGCGCCGGTCTTCTTCACTGCATCGACGAGAATTTGCTTGCTCACGGGCTCATTCCTTTCGCTGTCGGCGGTGCCTCCCGCCCGCTCCGACGCGCGCGCAGAAGCGGTGCGCGCCGAATCAGGGCGAAAATCTCACTCTCGCGCGCGCCGCGCAATAGCTTCTGCAAAAGCGCCACAAGATAGACACGGGATTCCGGTGGATATCTTTTGCGCCCGACGGCGCGAGCCGAGCATCGAGGCGGCGAGCGCGCCGGCATGGATCGGAACCCCGACACGGCCGACGATGTTGCCCCACTGCGTGCAGGCTTTTCCAGGGGAGCGCCTCATGGCCCAAGTCTCGATCGTCGAACAGCGCGGATCGCATGTGCTCATTCAGCGCCGTGGGCGGCTCGCGGTGGTCGAGCGGCGCAACGGTGAGGTCTATCCCGTCGGCTCCGAGGAGCGCGAGGGCTACCCCGACACGCCCGAGGGCATGGCGCAGGCGGTCGGTCATGACGGCTGGGGCGATCCCGAGACCGTGCGCGCGGATTTCGAGGAGATGGCCGAGCAGGGCGAGGAGCTGGCGCAGCGCGCCCGGTGATCGCCGTCAGCGCTGCTTGCCGCCGACGGTGACGCCGGACCACTTCTCCAGGTGCTTGATCAGCTCGGTGAAGTCCTGGTCGGGGCCGCCCTGGCCGAGGCCGTAGAGCCACATCTGCTTCACCGCGTTGCCGATCCACATCGGCACCTGCAGTGCATCGGCCTCGGCGATGCAGAGGTTCACGTCCTTGGCCATGAGGCCGAGCGCGAAGCCGTAATCGAAGCTGCGCGGCAGGATCGCGCGCGGAAACTTGTCCTCGCTCGCCGTGTTGCGGCCGCTGCCGGCGTTGATCACGTCGATCATCACGCGAGGATCGAGTCCGGCCTTGACGCCGAGCACGACCGCTTCGGAGGTCGCCGCCGTTGCCGTGGCGGAGAGCAGGTTGTTGATCAGCTTCATCATCTGCCCCATACCGGGCTCGGCGCCGATGTAGAAGACCTTGCCGATCGCCTGAAGGATCGGGCGGAGCGCTTCGCATTCGGTCTGCGGGCCCGAGGTCATCACGGCGAGCGTGCCCTTCTCCGCGCCCTTGACGCCACCGCTCACCGGCGCGTCGATGGCGACGATACCGCGCTTGCCGAGTTCGGACGCGATCTCGCGCGCCATGCGCGGCCCGGTGGTGGAGAGGTCGGCGAACACCTTCACCCGGGATCCCTGGATGATGCCGCCCTCGCCCAGCGCCACCTCGCGCACGATCTCGGCCTCCGAGGCGACGGCGGCGGGCGAGGCGACGGGCTTGGCGCCCTTGGCGGCGATCACGCCGAGCGCCTGTCCCTGGGTATCGAAGGCGACGAGCCGATGCCCGGCCTCGATGAGGCGCGACGCCATGGGGAGACCCATCCGGCCGACGCCGATGAAACCGATTGTCTGCTCGCTCACCCGTTTCCTCCGCCCTTTGGTTTCGCTTGGCTCGGCCGCAGCCGGGTGTGATGATGGTAGAAGCGAAAAGGCCGTAAAGGCCAGCCCCACGGGAGGAGCGCAGGACACATGGAATTCGGCATTCTCTTCACGTCCCACCCCAACACCGACACCGAGCCCTATCCGCATCGCGACGTGCATGCGCGGGTGACGCGCGAGATCGTTCGCGCCGACGCGCTGGGATACGACTATGCCTGGATCGCCGAGCACCATTTCAGCAACCAGTACGGCATCATGCCGGATGTCTTTGTCTATGCCGGATACCTCGCGGCGTTGACCAAGCGCATCAGGATCGGCACGGCGGTGGTGACGCTGCCGCTCGCCAACCCGCTGCGCGTCGTCGAGAATGCCGCTTTCGTCGACATTCTGAGCAACGGGCGCTTCGCGCTCGGCCTCGGCTCGGGCTACCGGCAATACGAGTTCGACGGCTTCGGCATCGATTTCGGGGCGCGACGCGACATTCAGGAGGAGGCGCTGCCGCTGCTCATGGACATGTTCCACAGCAAGCGCGTGAACCATCAGGGCCGGCATTTCCGCATCAAGATCGACGGCGAGTACGAGCTCTTCCCGCATTCGCTTCAGGAGCCGCATCCGCCGCTCTTCCTCGCCGGCGCCACCGAGCGGTCGATCGGCGTCGCGGGCCGCATGGGCTTCGGGTTGATGCTGTCGACCTGGACGCCATTCGAGGGGCTGGCGAAACAGGTAGGGCAGTACCGCCAGGCGCTGGAGGAGACGCCGGCGGCGCTGCGCGCCAATCCTGCGCGCGGCCATGTCGATATCGCGCGCTGGGTCTATGTCGCCGAGACCGACGCCAGGGCGCGGGCGGAGAGCGAGGCCGGCATCCTGCGCCACCAGAGCCATTTCGCCAGCGGCCACACGTCGGGCTATCTCGGCACGGTCGCGAGCGCCGGCGGCAGCGGGCGCGATTACGACACGCTGTCGCGCGACATCATCCTGCACGGCTCGCCCGCCACCGTGGTCGAGAAGATCGAGCGCCTGCGCCACATGACCGGCGTCAGCTCGATCATGCTGCATTACCCGCCCTGGTACGGCGCCGAGCGCGCGCTCGCCTCGCTTGAGCTCTTCGCCCGCGAGGTCATGCCGAGCTTCCAGGAGGATGCGCGGCCGGCAGGGAGGGCGCGCGCATGACGACCGGGATCGAGCCCTTCAACCTCTTTGCCATCCGCTACGCCCACCACGCCAAGCGCAGCGCCGCCGAGAACTTCATCGGCGTCGATCCGCATGAGGAGGGCTCGCCGCTCGACTATTTCGTTTGGGTGGCGCAGCGCTCCGACCGCGCCTTCGTCATTGACACCGGTTTCGGCGAAGCGGCGGCGCGCCAGCGCCAACGCCAGCTGCTGCGTGCTCCGGCCGATGGGTTGAAGGCGCTTGGCATCGCGCCCGAGAAGGTCGAGGACGTGATCATCACCCATCTCCATTACGACCATGCCGGCACGCTCGACGCCTTCCCGCGCGCCCGCTTCCATCTCCAGGATCGCGAGATGGGTTTTGCGACCGGGCGCTGCATGTGTCATCCGGCGATGCGCCACGCCTTCGCCGTCGACGACATCGTCGCCATGGTGCGCCACCTCTATGCTGGGCGCGTCGCCTTCCATGACGGCGACGAGGAGCTGACGCCGGGCCTCTCGCTCCACCGCATCGGCGGTCACACGGCCGGCATCCAGTCGGTGCGGGTGTGGACCCAGCGCGGCTGGGTCGTGCTCGCCTCGGACGCGAGCCATCTCTACGCCAATATGGAGGCGGGGCGGCCTTTCCCGATCGTCTATAACGTGGCGGACATGCTGGAGGGTCACCGACGACTGCATCAGCTCGCCGCGTCGCCGCGGCACATCGTGCCCGGCCACGATCCCCTGGTGATGCGCCGCTATCTCGCCCCCGGGCGCGACCTCGAAGGCGTCG
>DASVOY010000644.1:0-2628 GCA_036383115.1 Allostellaceae bacterium | reverse complement strand
TGCAGATCGTCGTCGTCGATGACGGCTCGACCGATGCCACGGCATCGCTCGCGCGCGACGCTGCGGCGGGCGACCGGCGCTTCGCCGTGATGGAGGCCGGGGCGCTGCCGGCGGGCTGGACGGGGAAATCGCATGCCTGCTGGTGCGGCGCGGTCGCAATGCAAAGCCAATGGCTCTGCTTCATCGATGCCGACACCGTGGCGCGCCCGGCGCTGTTGCGCAGCGCCGTCGCCGTCGCCGCGCGCCGCGACATTGACCTGCTGTCGCTCGAGCCGCGGCAGGAGCTGATCACCGCGTGGGAGCGGCTGATCATTCCCGCCGGGCTCTGCGCGCTAGGGTTCGCCGGCGATCTCCGCCGCACCGGTGACCCCGGCCGCGCCGCCGCCGCGGCGAACGGCCAGTTCATCCTGGTGCGCCGCGCCACCTACGAGCGCGTCGGCGGCCACGCCGCCGTTCGCGACGAGGTTGCCGAGGACAGCGCGTTCGCCGCCCGCGTCAAGGCGGGCGGCGGCCGCGTCGCACTGCTCGACGGCGCGACGCTCGTCAGCGCCCGCATGTACCGCACCCTGCCGCAGCTCTGGGAGGGGCTCGCCAAGAACGTCACCGAGACTTTCGGCGGCGTCCGCGCCACGGCAATCGTGGCCGCGCTCGGGCTGCTGCTGGCCTGGGCGGCGGTGGCCATTCCTGCCGCGTTGGCGCTGACGTTGCTGCCGGCGGGGCCGTCGCCGCTCGGCGCGGCAGCGGTCGGCATCGCCGTCCTCGCCTCTCTCGCCGTCACCGGGATGCATATCGCGGCGTCGCGCTATTTCGCCATCCCCTGCTGGTACGGCGTGCTGTTTCCGATCGGCTACACGCTCGCCGCGCTGCTGGCGATGGACGGCATCAGCGCGCGGCGCCATGGGCGCATCGCCTGGAAGGGCCGCATCTACAGCGCGTCCAGCGGCACCGCCGCACGGCGCTGAGAGGCTCCGCGGCATGGCGCGCGACGAGCGGGCGCCGGTCAGCGGATCGGCGCTGGCTGTCGCCATCGCGCTGGCGCTCGTCGTTGTCTATGCCGTGCGGCTCGCGGTGCTGCCCTTCCTCATCGCCGCGGCGATCGCCTATGCCGCCGAGCCCGCCAATCTGTGGCTGCAGCATCGCTTCCGTCTATCGCGCCGCATCGCGGCCGTGGTGACGTTCGCCGTGTTGATGGCGATCATCGGGGGATTCGGCTTTTGGGTAATCGAGAGCCTGGCTGCCGATCTCGGCACGGTGCTGCGCGATTTGCCGGAACTGCTGCATAAATTCTTCGCCGATCTGTTCGGTGGCGAGGCGGTGCGCCTCTTCGGCCGCAGCCTCGATGCATCGGCGATGGCGCAGCAGATCACCGATGCGCTGTTCGACGCGATCGCTACGCCGCAGCAGATGATCGAAGCGGCGCTTTTGGGCTTTGCGGCGATCACAGCCGCCGTGCTGGTGATCGTGCTCGTCTTCTATTTCCTCGATGCCGGACCGCAGCTCGCGCAAGGCATGCTCTGGCTGGTGCCGCCCGAATACCGCGACGAAGCGGCGGCACTCGCGGCGAAGATCGGCCCCATCCTGCGGCGCTATCTGCTCGGCCTGCTCGTCATCGTCGTGTTTGCCACCGTCATCTCCTGGATCGCGATCCGCTTCGCGCTGGGGCTGCCCTTCGCTTGGCTCCTGGCGCTGCTGACCGGGCTCTTCGAGCTCATTCCCGTCATCGGCCCGCTGGCCTCCGCCGTCATGGTGGGCCTGCTCGCGCTCGGGCGCCACGGCGCCTGGGCAGTGATCGCATTTGCCGCCTATGTGACGGTGTTTCGCCTGCTCATCGACCGCGTCGTCGGGCCGCTGGTGCTGGGACGCGCGGCGCGACTCCATCCGGTGGTCGTCATTTTCGCCTTCCTCGCCGGCGGACTGCTGCTCGGCCTTACGGGCGTGATCCTCGCGGTCCCAGTCGCCGCCGCGCTCAAGGTCGTGCTGGAGCATTACTATGGGCGGCCGGCGCGGCGGGTGTGAGGCGGCGCAAGAAAAACCCTGGACCGCGGAGCGCGCCTGCGCTCCTATGCAAGCCAAATGTCGGCAGCCGAACGCAGCGAGGGTGACCAGCGGTGACGAGTGCCAGCGAGTTCGTCGATTTCCATATCACCGTTTGCGGCATCCAGGAACTGGCCGGGCACAGCGCCCTCGGCGTGACGCACGTGCTGTCGATCCTCGACCCCGACTTCCCCGACCCGGAGGCGTTCGGCGCCTTCGGCGAGCATGAGCGGCTCGATCTGCGCTTCCACGACATCGTCGACGAGACGCCGGGCATGCGGCTGCCGCAGCACCAGGACGTCGAGGCGCTGCTGCGCTTCGGCCGCGACCTCGTGCGCGAGCCGCGGGCTCATCTGCTGGTCCATTGCCACATGGGCATCTCGCGCTCGACCGCGGCGATGGCGCTGATCCTGGCGCAGGCGCGCCCCGACCGGCCGGCGGTGGAGGCTTTCGCCGAAGTACGGCGCATCCGCTCGCAGCTCTGGCCCAACCTGCGCATCGTCGAGCTCGGCGACCAGGTGCTCGGCCGCAGCGGCGAGCTCGTCGCGGCGGCGATCGCACGCTATCGCCACGTCATCGAGCTCAGGCCCGAGA
>DASVOY010000643.1:0-4390 GCA_036383115.1 Allostellaceae bacterium | reverse complement strand
GGAGGCCGGCGCCTACGAGGCCTGGCAGGTCGATCGCGACGGCAAGGTCACCGAAGGCACGTCGAGCAACGCCTGGATCGTCACCGCGGCGGGCGAGCTGGTCACGCGCCAGGCCGATACCAGCATCCTCAACGGCGTGACCCGCCTCAGCCTCATCGCCCTTTTGAAAGGCGAAGGATTGCGCCTGGTCGAGCGCCCCTTCAGCGTGGCCGAGGCCAAGGCGGCGCGCGAGGCGTTCCTGACCAGCGCCACGAATTTCGTGCTCCCGGTGGTGCGCATCGACGGCGCACCGATCGGCAACGGCTATCCCGGCTCGATCGTGCGGCGGCTGCGCGAGGCCTACGAAGCCCACGCGGCGGGGCAGGGGCAGTCGGCATGAGCGCTGCGCCGCCGCGCCCACGCGCGGTGTTGTTCGACTGGGACAACACGCTCGTCGATACCTGGGACACCATCCACAGAGCGCTCGCCGTCACCTTCACCGCGATGGGGCATGAACCCTGGACGATGGCCGAGACCAAGCTGCGCGTCGCCCGCAGCCTGCGCGACAGCTTTCCAGTGATTTTCGGCGAGCGCTGGGAAGAGGCGCGCAAGCTCTACCTCGACACCTTCACCTCGATCCATCTCGACGATCTCAGGGCGACGGAGGGCGCGGCCGAGCTGCTCGCCGATCTTGGCGCCGCCGGCTTCTATCTCGGCGTCGTCAGCAACAAGACCGGGCGGGTGCTGCGGCGCGAAGCCGAGCATCTGGGCTGGACGCCCCACTTCAAGCGGCTCGTCGGCGCCGGCGATGCCGTGCTCGACAAGCCGCAGGCGGCGCCGATCCGGCTCGCGCTCGACGGCAGCGGCATCGGCTTCGGCGAGACCTGGTATGTCGGCGATACCGCGCTCGACATGGAATGCGCCAAGAATGCCGGCTGCGTCGGCGTGCTGCTCGGTGCGCGCCCACTCGAGGAGGAGAGCTTCGCGCGCTTCCCGCCCGACCTTCACTTTCCCGCCTGCGCGGCGCTCTCGCGTTATGTCATTGGGTTGTGATTCCCCTGGCAGACCCAATTTGCTATTAATGGAGGCGAGCAGTATGACGGGTCGCCCCTCTGGGGCGCCGCTCTACCGACTCCGACCGGCTCCAAGAACCGAAGAAGGGGAATCCCCATGTCGTCGGAAAAGTCGCAAAATGTCCAGGATGTTTTCCTCAATCACGTCCGCAAGAACAAGACACCGGTGACAGTATTTCTCGTGAATGGCGTGAAGCTCCAGGGGATCATTACCTGGTTCGACAATTTCTGTGTCTTGCTGCGGCGCGACGCGCACTCGCAACTGGTCTACAAACACGCGATCTCGACGGTGATGCCGGCACAGCCGATCCAGCTCTTCGAGCCGGGCAAAGAGGGCGACGAAGCCTAAAGGCAGGGAATGGCAGCAGCGCGGGACGAGCGAAGCCTGTCGACCGGGCGCTGCCTGGTACTCCATCCGGTCTTGAAGCTTGCGCCCAGCGAGAACGGCGATGCCACGCGCTCTCCCGAGGCGCGGCTCGACGAGGCCGTCGGACTGGCGCGCGCCATCAACCTCGAGGTCGTGCATGCCCATGTCGCGCGAGTGAGCCGCTGGCGACCGGCGACGCTCATCGGCAGCGGCGCGGTCGAGGCCTGCGCCGCCACCGTCCAAGAGAAGGAGATCGCCGTCGCGGTGATCGACGGCACGGTGACGCCGGTGCAGCAGCGCAACCTGGAGCGCGCGTGGAAATGCAAGGTCATCGACCGCACCGGCCTCATCCTCGAGATCTTCGGCGCGCGCGCCCGCACCCATGAGGGCAGCCTGCAGGTCGAGCTCGCCGCGCTCAGCTATCAGCGCTCGCGGCTGGTGCGGTCCTGGACCCACCTCGAGCGGCAGCGCGGCGGCTTCGGTTTCCTCGGCGGGCCCGGCGAGAGCCAGCTCGAGATCGACCGCCGCCTCATCGGCGAGCGCATCGCCAAGCTCAAGCGCGAGCTCGAGGACGTCAAGCGCACGCGCAACCTGCACAGGGGCGCGAGGAAGCGTGTACCTTATCCGGTGGTCGCGCTGGTGGGCTACACCAATGCCGGCAAATCGACGCTGTTCAACCGCCTGACGCGATCAGAAGTCGTCGCCGAGGACATGCTCTTCGCCACGCTCGACCCGACCATGCGGCGGCTGCCGCTGCCCTCGGGGCGCCACGCCATCCTGTCGGACACGGTGGGCTTCGTCTCCGACCTGCCGACGCATCTCGTCGCCGCCTTCCGCGCCACGCTCGAGGAGGTCACCGAGGCCGACCTCGTCATCCATGTGCGCGACGTGCACCATCCCGACAGCGAGGCGCAGCGCGCCGACGTGCACGCCGTGCTCGCCGATCTCGGCCTCGGCGAGGTGGTCGAACACGGGCTCATCGAGGCGCTCAACAAGATCGACCTGCTCGACCCCGAGCAGCGCATCTGGCTGCTGAACCAGGCGCAGCGCAATCGCGATGTGGTGCCGATCTCCGCGGTCACCGGCGAGGGTTGCGACCGGCTGATGGAGCTGCTCGATCATCGGCTCGAGGGCGACCGCCAGCTCGTCCATCTCGACCTGCCCGTGAGCGACGGCGCTGCGATCGCCTGGCTCTACCAGAACGGCGAAGTGGTGAGCCGCAAGGACGACGAGCGCGAGGCGCATGTCGCCGTGCGCCTCAGCGAGGCCGATCTCGGCCGCTTCAAGAGCCGGCGGCTGGCGCATTAGGGCCGGTTCCGCCAAGTTGGAACATTCTCCGTCATGATCTCCGCAAGCGGGACCCAGGGCCGCCGCACGTCGCCGGCTGGGGATGACGGTGAAAGTGATTCCGCCGGCTCGGATCAGGCTCTAGCGCCCGTCCCGCTCGTCCGCTTTCGCCGCCGCTCTCCCTTGAGCCGGATGATGCCCCGTTCGTGCGGTCATGCACCGTGTTGGTCCGCCCGTGTTAGCTCAACTGATGCGCTTCCCGGCGCCGCATAGAGCTCCCGGGCGCACACCTGTAGGTTTCACGTGAAACAATCCGCCCCGGCGGGCCACGGCTTTCCGCGGATCGTCGCGCCGCCGGCGATAGGGAACCCCGCCCCCCGATGCGGCCTTGCTGTACGCCGATTTGTAGGTCTTTCACTGGCCGATCCTGAACCTTTCGCAGGATCACTTCGCCGCCATCATCCCCGTGATCTCCGCCATCGGCACCGCGTCCTGGGCGAAGCTGAAGGTGCCGCGCTCCTTGATCTCGCGCGCCGCGCGCAGGAAGGCGCCGAGTGCCACGCGCGACAGCAACCCGCCGAGGCTGACGCGCTTGACGCCGGCGGCGGCGAGCTCCTCGACCGAGAAGGCGCGCTTTCCGCCCGCGAGCACGTTGATCGGCTTCGATACCGACGTGCAGACCGTCTTGATCGCCGCGAGATCCGGGAGCATCGGCGCGTAGAGCACGTCGGCGCCCGCCTTCTCGAAGGCCTGGAGGCGGCGGATGGTGTCGTCGAGGTCGGGCCGGCCGCGCAGGAAGTTCTCGGCGCGGGCGGTGAGGGTAAAAGGGGAGGGGAGCGAGCGCGCCGCCTGAACCGCCGCCGCGACCCGCTCGACGGCGAGGCTGAAATCATAGATCGGGCGCTGCGCATCGCCCGTGGCATCCTCGACCGAGCCGCCGGCGAGCCCCGTCTGCGCCGCGAGCCGGATGGTCTCGGCGACCGTCTCGGGATCATCGCCGAAGCAGTTCTCGAGGTCGGCCGACACCGGCAGATCGGTCGCGGCCACAATGGCGCGGCAATGCGCCAGCACGTCCTCGCGGCTCACCGCGCCGTCGCGCCGGCCGAGCGCGAAGGCCATGCCGGCGCTGGTCGTCGCCAGCGCCTCGAAGCCCAGCGCGGCGAGGATGCGCGCCGAGCCGACATCCCATGGGTTCGGGATGACGAAGGCGCCCTTGCGCTCATGCAGGGCGCGAAACCGCCGGCCTTGCTCGCTCTGGCTCATGGTCATCTGCTCCTCCCGTGTGCGTCTGGCTTGCCGCCGCTCGAATCCCCGCTAGCATAGCGCCGATCGAACGGGAGGAGACGCGTTATGAAGCTGGCATTCCTGGGCCTCGGCGTGATGGGCTATCCGATGGCGGGGCATCTCGCCAAGGCAGGCCATCAGGTCACGGTCTACAACCGCACCGCGGCCAAGGCGCAGACCTGGGTCCAGGAATATGGCGGCAGCCATCGCGCGACTCCGGCGCAGGCGGCGGAGGGGGCGGAGATCGTCTTCACCTGTGTCGGCAACGACGACGACGTTCGCCAGGTGGCGACGGGGCCCCAAGGCGCCTTTGCCGGCATGACGAAAGGCGCGATCCTCGCCGACCACACCACGGCGTCGGCCGACGTGGCGCGCGAACTTTCCGGCATTGCCAAGCAGA
>DASVOY010000642.1:0-2431 GCA_036383115.1 Allostellaceae bacterium | reverse complement strand
GCCTCCGCAAGCGCTGAGACGGCGGGCCGCCTACGCCAGCAGCTTCGACTTGTCGTAGGCGATGCCCTTCTCGTCGAACATGCTGGTCAGCTCGCCCGCCTCCAGCATCTCGCGGACGATGTCGCAGCCGCCGACGAACTCGCCCTTGACGTAGAGCTGCGGGATGGTCGGCCAGCTCGAGAATTCCTTGATGCCCTGGCGGATCTCCGGATCGGAGAGCACGTCGATGCCTTTGAACTTCACCCCCATATGGGTGAGGATCTGCACGACGGCGGCCGAGAAGCCGCATTGCGGGAACACCGGCGTCCCCTTCATGTAAAGCACGACCGGATGGTCGGTGATGTCGCGCTTGATGCGCTCGACGACGGTGTTGTTCGTATTGGTGGTCATGGTCAATCCTCTGCCCAGATTCGCTCAATCTTCCGGCGCGCTCGTCTGCAGGGCGAGCGCATGCAATTCGTTGCCCATGCGGCCGCGCAGCGCCTGATACACCATCTGATGCTGCTGCACCCGGCTCTTGCCCTTAAAGGCGCTCGAGATCACGTGGGCGGCGTAGTGGTCGCCGTCGCCGCGCAGATCCTCGATGGTGACCTGGGCGTCCGGCAGGCCCGCCTTGATCAGCCGCTCGATCGTCGCCGCATCCATGGCCATGATGTGCCTCCGGTCGAGACCCCTCAGGGGGTTGCCATGTAGGCGGGCAGCCACGCCTCGTTGAGCCGCCGCAACTCCGCCGTGGATATGGCACCGGCGCCTTCGACTGTCAACGCGGCGCCGCCGGTCGTGCCAAGCCGCCGCACCGGCACGCCTGCGGCCTTCAACCGGGCGATGACGCTTTCGGGCTCGCTCGTTGTGAGGACGTAACGACCCTGGTCCTCGCCGAACCAGAAAGCGTGGGCTGGAACACCCGCCGGAGCCGCAACGGTCGCGCCGATGCCTCCGGCCATCGCCATGTCGGCGAGCGCCACAAGAAGCCCGCCGTCGGATAAATCGTGGGAAGCGCTGACACGCCCGGCGACGATCTCGGCGCGTACCGCGTCGCCATTGCGCCGCTCGGCGGCGAGATCGACCGCCGGGGGGGCGCCATCCTCGCGGCCGATCACCTCGCGCAGGTAGAGCGAGCTGCCGAGATGGCCCGAGGTCTCGCCGACGAGCAGGATAGCCTCGCCGGCGCGCTTGAAGACGAGAGTCACGGTCCTGGCGGCGTCATCGATCAGGCCGACACCGCCGATCACCGGCGTGGGCCAGATGCCCTTGCCGTTGGTCTCGTTGTAGAGCGAGACGTTGCCCGAGACGACGGGGTAGTCGAGGGCGAGGCAGGCCTCGCGCATGCCCTCGATGCAGCCGACGAACTGGCCCATGATCTCCGGCCGCTCGGGGTTGCCGAAATTCATGTTGTCGGTGATGGCAATGGGTGTGGCGCCCACCGCCGTCAGGTTGCGCCATGTCTCGGCCACCGCCTGCGCGCCGCCGCGCTTGGGATCGGCATGGCAGTAGCGGGGCGTGCAGTCGGTCACCAGCGCCAGCGCCTTGCGCTTGCCGGCAAGCCGCACCACCGCGGCATCGCCGCCCGGGCGCTGGACGGTGTGACCCATGACGAGGTGATCGTACTGCTCCCAGATCCAGCGCTTCGAGGCGAGGTCGGGCGAGCCCAGGAGCTTCCTCAGCGCGGTCATCGCGTCGATTGCCGGCACCTCGTCGGCGCGCAGTTCGGGGCGCGGCGGCGTCTCGACCCAGGGGCGATCATAGGCCGGCGCCTCCGTAACGAGCGGGCCCACCGGCATGTCCGCCGCGACCTCGCCATGCATGCGCAGCACCAGCCTGCCCGTGTCGGTGACCTTGCCGATGACGGCGAAATCGAGCTCCCATTTCTCGAAGATGCGCCGCGCCTCGTCCTCGCGGCCGGGCTTGAGGATGATCAGCATGCGCTCCTGACTTTCGGAGAGCATGATCTCGTAAGGGGTCATGCGCTCCTCGCGCACCGGCACGCGGTCGAGGTCGAGCTCGATGCCCAAGCCGCCCTTGCCGGCCATCTCCACCGACGACGAGGTGAGGCCGGCCGCGCCCATGTCCTGGATCGCCACGATGGCGTCGCTCGCCATCAATTCGAGGCAGGCCTCGATCAGGAGCTTCTCGGTGAAGGGGTCGCCGACCTGCACGGTCGGGCGCTTCGCCTCGGAATCCTCGCTGAACTCGGCCGAGGCCATGGTGGCGCCATGGATACCGTCGCGCCCGGTCTTGGCGCCGACATAGATCACCGGATTTCCCGGTCCCGCCGCGGCCGAATAGAAGATGCGGTCGGTCCTGGCGATGCCGACGGTCATCGCGTTGACGAGGATGTTGCCGTTATAGGACGGGTGGAAATTGCACTCGCCGCCCACCGTCGGCACGCCGACGCAATTGCCGTAGCCGCCGATCCCGGCGACGACGCCGG
>DASVOY010000641.1:0-2288 GCA_036383115.1 Allostellaceae bacterium | reverse complement strand
CGTCGGCCGAGTTCGACGAGAACTCCGAGGAGAAGCGTCCCACCGTTCAGGTCGGCGACCCGTTCACCGAGAAGCTGCTGATCGAGGCCTGCCTCGAGCTGATGGCGACCGACGCGATCGTCGCCATCCAGGACATGGGCGCGGCCGGCCTCACCTCCTCCTCGGTCGAGATGGCCGGCAAGGGCGGCCTCGGCATCGAGCTCGACCTCGACCATGTGCCGGTGCGCGAGGAGCGCATGAGCCCTTACGAGATCATGCTCTCCGAGAGCCAGGAGCGCATGCTGATGATCCTGAAGCCCGGCAGCGAGGAGGCGGCGCGCCAGGTCTTCGAGAAATGGGAGCTCGATTTCGCCGTCATCGGCCGCGTCACCGAGACCGGCCGGCTGGTGCTGCGCATGCATGGCGATGTCGCCGCCGACATGCCGGTCGGCCCGCTGGTCACCGAGGCACCGCTTTACGAGCGGCCATGGACTAAGACTCCGGCGCGCGCCGAGCTACGTCCCCAGGACGTGCCCGCGATCGACACGATGACCGCGCTGAAGAAGCTCTTGGGCTGCCCCGATCTCGCGTCAAAGCGCTGGATCTGGGAGCAGTACGATCATCTCGTCATGGGCCACACCGTGCAGCGCCCGGGCGGCGACGCCGCGGTGGTGCGGCTGCCGGGCAAGCGCAAGGCGCTGGCGCTGGTCACCGATTGCACGCCGCGCTACTGCATTGCCGATCCCGCCCGCGGCGGCGCGCAGGCGGTGGCGGAGACCTGGCGCAATCTGACCGCGGTCGGCGCGCTCCCCATCGCCATCACGGACAATATGAATTTCGGCAATCCGGAGCGGCCGGAGATCATGGGCCAGTTCGCGCAATGCATCGAGGGCATGCGCGAGGCCTGCCTCGCCCTCGACTATCCCGTCGTCTCCGGCAATGTGTCGCTCTACAACGAGACCAACGGCAAAGGCATCCTGCCGACGCCGGCGATCGGCGGCGTCGGCCTCATCGACGATGCCGCCAAGGCCGTCACCCTCGCCTTCAAGCGCCCGGGCGACGCGATCCTGCTGGTCGGCGAGACCAAGGGACATCTCGGCAGCTCGCTCTATCTGCGCGAGGCCTTGGGCCGCGAGGACGGCGCACCGCCGCCGGTCGACCTCGCCGCCGAGCGGCGCAACGGCGACGCTGTCCGCGCCGAGATCCTCGCCGGCCGCGTCAGCGCCTGCCACGACGTCTCGGACGGCGGATTGCTGGTGGCGCTGGCAGAGATGGCGATGGCGGGTGGCGTCGGCGCCTCGGTCGTGGCGCCGCCAGGCGTGCGACCGCCGCACGCCTTCTGGTTCGGCGAGGATCAGAGTCGTTACGTCCTCACAACGAGCGATCCGGCGACCGTGATCGGCCGGCTCGAAGCGGGCGGCGTGGCGGTGCGGCGGCTTGGCACGACCGGCGGCGATTCGTTGACAGTCGAAGGCGCCGATGCCATATCCACGGCAGAGTTGCGGCGGATCAACGAAGCGTGGCTGCCCGCCTATATGGCAGCCCCGTAGGGGTCTCGGCCCGAGGCGTGCTTATGGCGATGGATGCGGCGACGATCGAGCGGCTGATCAGGGATGGTCTGCCGGACGCGCAGGTGAGCATCGAGGATCTGCGCGGCGATGGCGACCACTACGCCGCGCATGTCGTCTGCAGCGCCTTCAAGGGCAAGACCCGCGTGCAGCAGCATCAGATGGTCTATCAGGCGCTGCGTGGCCGCATGGGCAACGAATTGCATGCGCTCGCGCTGCAGACCAGCGCGCCGCAGGATTGAGCGAACCCGGCAAAGGATTAACCATGAACACCAGCACCAACAACACCGTCGTCGAGCGCATCAAGCGCGATATCGCCGACCATCCGGTCGTGCTCTACATGAAGGGGACGCCGGTCTTCCCGCAATGCGGCTTCTCGGCCGCGGTGGTGCAGATCCTCACCCATATGGGCGTCAAGTTCAAAGGCATCGACGTGCTGTCCGACCCGGAGATCCGCCAGGGCATCAAGGATTTCTCGAGCTGGCCGACCATCCCGCAGCTCTACGTCAAGGGCGAGTTCGTCGGCGGCTGCGACATCGTCCGCGAGATGTTCGAGGCGGGCGAGCTCAGCTCGTTCTTGAAGGACAAGGGCATCGAGACGCGCGCCGCCTAACGGCGCCTCTCCCGCTCCGCCAACGCCCTCCGGCCGCCGCCGGAGGGCGTTTTGCTTTCAGCCGCCGCGCATCTCCCTGAGCTTGCCGACGATGCCGCTCGGGAAGAAATAGACGATGAGCACGAAGA
>DASVOY010000640.1:0-4206 GCA_036383115.1 Allostellaceae bacterium | reverse complement strand
CCGGCGCCGCCGGTCCGGGCGCGGCGCTCGGCGCGGCGGCGCCCGCGGCCTCGGGCGCTGCGCCGGCGGCGGGCGCCGCCGGTTGACCGGCCTTAAGGCGTTGCGCCTCCTCCTGCGGGTTGACCACCACGTCGGTGGCGCCCAGCCGCTTCTCCGGCGAGCGCCAGAACAGCAGCTTGTCGGCGAAGCTCTCATCGACCGGCCCGGCCGATTGCGCGGCCTCCCGGTTGACCGTATCGCGGATGTCGCGCGGAGCGTTGGCGGCGCCCGCCTGGCGCAGCAATTGGTTCTCGCCCGTGCTGCGCTTGTCGGCGTCGGGAAGCGCTGCGCTCTGCTGGTCACCAGCGCGGAAGATGGTCTGGCGCGCCTGCTCGGTCGTCGACAGCTCCTGGCTGGGCGGCGCGCCCGGCCGCGGCGGCCGCAGCGCGTAGTCGGGCGGGATCGCGAGCGGCGCGCCCTGCACCACCGCGAACTCGTCAGGAATCACCTTCTCCATGCCGAGGGCGCGCTTCAGATCGGTGCAGGCGCCGAGCGGCGCAAGCGATAGGGCGCAGAGCAGAAGGACAGGATGACGCAACGATGAAGGACGCATGGGTGGTCCTAGTTAGGCGCTTCGCGCCGGGCAAGCAAGCTGTCTATAACCATAAGCCCGACGCCGATGCAAATCGCCGCATCCGCCAAGTTGAAGGCGAACCAGTGCCATCCCATCCAGTGGAAGTCGAGGAAATCGGCGACCGCACCGCGCCAGAGCCGATCGACGACATTGCCGATCGCGCCGCCGATGACGAGGCCGATGGCGACGGCGAGCATGGGCTCGCGCGTGCGGCGCAGCCAGACGATGAGGCCGGTGACGATGACGGCCGCGGCCACCGTGAAGATCACGGCGTTGAGCGCGGCGTCGTTGTTGAAGAGGCCGAAGCTCATGCCGCGGTTCCAGGTGAGCACCAGATTGAAGAACGGCGTGACCGGCCGCACGCGCTCCAGCGGCGGCTGCTCGGCGAAGAGGCTCAAGACCCAGGCCTTGCTGAGCTGATCGAGCACGGCGACGAGCGCCGCGACGCCAAGCCCCACGCGCAGCATCAGGGGCCGCCCGCCGCGACCCGCGGCCGGCTCGCCGGCGCATCGACCGCATCGGCACAGCGCTGGCAGAGATCGGGATGCGCCGGGACGGTCCCGACCTCGGGCAGGACGCGCCAGCAGCGCTGGCATTTCTCGCCCGGTGCCGGGCCGACCGCGACCGCCACGCCCGCGACATCGGGAAGCGTGAAGGCGCCCGCGGGAGGCGCTTCGGTCGTCATTGTGCCGGCGGAGGCGATGCAGATCTCGGCGAGATCGAGGCAGGCGAGCGCCTCGACATAGGCCGGAGCAGCATGGACGGCGACCGCCGCCTGTAGGCTCGAGCCGATGCGCTTCTGCGCCCGCTCGAGCTCGATCGCGCCGGTGACGACGCGGCGAAGATCGCGGATACGCGCCCATTTCTCGCCGAGCGCGTCGTTGCGCCACTCGGCCGGCACGTCGGGATAGCTCTCGAGATGGACGCTGATCTCTGGCGCGTCGCCGTGGCGCGCGAGCCACGCCTCCTCGGCGGTGAAGACCAGGACCGGCGCCAGCCAGCGTGTCAGGCTGTCGAAGACGCGGTCGAGCACGGTGCGCGCCGCGCGCCGGCGCGTCGCGCCCGGTGAGTCGCAATAGAGCGAATCCTTGCGCACGTCGAAATAGAAGGCCGAGAGATCGACGGCGCAAAAATTGTGCAGCGCCGTGAACATGGTGTGGAAATCGCAGGCCTCGGCCGAGCGCCGCACGAGCGCATCGAGCTCGGCCAGGCGATGCAGCACCCAGCGCTCGAGCTCGGGCATCGCCTCCGGCGCGACGCGCTCGCGCTCGTCGAACCCCGCCAGATTGCCCAGGAGGTAGCGCAAGGTGTTGCGCAGCCTTCGATAGGCTTCGGCCTGGTACTTGAGGATCTCGGGCCCGATGCGCTGATCCTCGGTGTAGTCGGTCGACACCACCCAGAGGCGCAGGATGTCGGCACCGCTTTGCGCGACCACCTCCTGCGGCGAGGTGACGTTGCCGAGCGACTTCGACATCTTGCGGCCTTGCTCGTCGAGGGTGAAGCCGTGCGTCAGCACCGCCTCATAGGGCGCGCGCCCGCGCGTGCCGCAGGCCTCGAGCAGCGAGGAATGGAACCAGCCGCGATGCTGGTCCGATCCTTCCAGATAAAGCGAGGCCGGCCATTTGAGGTCGGGCCGCTTCTCCAGAACGAAGGCGTGGGTGCAACCGCTGTCGAACCAGACATCGAGGATGTCCATGATCTGCTCGTAATCGCCGGGATCGCGATTGCCGAGAAACACCTTGGGATCGGTCGTGTACCAGGCGTCGGCGCCCTCGCGCTCGAATGCCCCGGCGATCCGGTCGACGACGCCCTGGTCGCGTAGCGGCTCGCCGGTGCGCTTGTCGACGAAAACGGCGATAGGCACGCCCCAGGCGCGCTGGCGCGAGACGTTCCAGTCAGGCCGCGTTTCGATCATCGAGCGCAGCCGGTTCTCGCCCTGGGGCGGGATCCAGCGCGTCGCCGCGATGGCGGCGAGCGCCTTCTGCCGCAGCTGGTTCTTCTCCATGCTGATGAACCATTGCGGCGTGTTGCGGAAGATGAGCGGCGCCTTGGAGCGCCAGGAATGAGGATAGGAATGGACGAGCTTGCCCTCGGCCAGCAGTCCGCCTGCCGCGCGCATCGCGTCGATGACGGCCTTGTTGGCGTCGCCGGTCTTGCCGTTGGGCCAATAGACATGCTTGCCGGCGAAGAGCGGCACATGCGGGTAGTAGGTGCCGTCGGCACCCACGGTCTGCGGCATCTCGATGCCATGGCGCAGGCCGAGCTCGTAATCGTCCGTGCCGTGGCCGGGCGCGATGTGGACGAAGCCGGTGCCCTGCTCGACAGTGACGAAACCGCCGGGCAGCAGCGGCACGGGGAAGTCGTAGCCCTGACCCCTCAGCGGGTGCTGGGCGATGGTGCCGGCGAGGTCGCGGCCCTTGATCTTGGCGGCGCGCAAGTGTCCGGTGATTCCCGCGATCTCCGCCGTCACCGCGACCAGCGGCTCGGCGACAACGAAGCGCTCGCCCGGCCGCGCGAGGCTGCCCTCGGCAACCTCCGTCACCTCGACGACGACGTAGTCGATGTCCTCGCCATAGGCGACGGCGCGGTTGCCGGGGAGCGTCCAGGGCGTCGTGGTCCAGATCACGACCGATGCGCCGACGAGATCGGGATGCGACGGCTCCCCCACGGGGAAGCGCACCCACACCGTCGTCGAGGTGTGGTCGTGGTACTCGATCTCGGCCTCGGCGAGAGCGGTCTGCTCGACCACCGACCACATAACCGGCTTGGTGCCGCGGTAGAGGCTGCCGTTCATCAGGAACTTGCCGAGCTCGCGCGCGATCTGGGCCTCGGCATCGAAGCTCATCGTGGTGTAGGGATGATCCCAGTCGCCGATGACGCCGAGCCGCTTGAACTCCTCGCGCTGCACGTCGATCCAATGCGCCGCGAACTCGCGGCACTCCTGGCGGAACTGGACGATCGGGATCTCGTCCTTCGACTTCTTCTTGGCGCGGTACTTCTCCTCGATCTTCCATTCGATCGGCAGGCCATGGCAATCCCAGCCCGGGACGTAGATGGTGTCCTTGCCGAGCATCTGCTGGGCGCGATTGACGAGATCCTTGAGGATCTTGTTGAGGGCGTGGCCGATATGCAGGTTGCCGTTGGCGTAGGGGGGCCCGTCATGGAGGATGAATTTCTCGCGGCCCCTGGAGAGCGCGCGCTGCTGCTGCCAGAGATCGATCCTGGCCCAGCGCTCCAGCAGCAACGGCTCGCGCTTGGGCAGATCGGCCCGCATGGGAAAATCGGTCTGCGGCAGGAAGACGGTCGAGCGGTAATCGGTGGCCATGGCCTAGCGGGTTCCGGAAGGCGCGCACGGGCATGCCGGCGCGGCAAGAGGACGAGGCAGCGTGTTCCCGGTCCTCAGGCGAGGACCGGGCGGCTAATTCGCAGGAGCTGCCGCCGAGCCGTGACCATGGCGGGGACCATATAGAGAGCGGGGCGGCGGCGTCAACCGGCGGCGCGGCAGCCGCGGCGACCGGCACAATCCGGCGCATCGGACCGGCGAACAGCGGCATTGATGGATACGGCCGCGGGAGCCACACTGAAAGCAACCA
>DASVOY010000639.1:0-1832 GCA_036383115.1 Allostellaceae bacterium | reverse complement strand
GCCCTGTCACTTGGATCGTGAAGGCGGGCTCTTGCGGCGGGCCCGAGACGCGCGCCAGGACGGCGTAGGTCCAGGCCGAAATGCCGAAGAGGAGCGGAATCGTCACGGCGATGCCGACATAGATGAAGGACAGGCCGCGGTCGGGCCGTGTGGGCGGCACGGCGGCCGGGCTCTTGGCCTTGGCGCGCCGCCAGAACACGCCGACCAGCACCATGAGCCCGATGACCGCCACAACCGCCAGCATGAGCGCGATCAGCGCCAGGAGGAGCGAGAGAACCGGATATTGCTTGGGCCCCGAGGCGATCAGGTAGGACAAGCCGGAGACGCCGGTGAGCGGACCCTGGGCGAAGGCGGCGCCGGGCATCAGCAGGGCGGCAGCCGCGCCCGGCAATCCGACGCAGCAACGGCGATGCCATGGCTTCTGGTTCTTGGCTGCGGCGCGCCGAGCGCGCATGCGCTTGCTCCCCGGGCGCGTCATCAGGCCTGCCGCTTTCTCATTGTCCGCTCGATCCGCTAGCCGCTGGCGGCGCAATGCCCGCGGCACCCGAGCTGCTCTCCGACGGCGCGTTGCCGTTGCCGAAAGGCTCGGTGAACTGCCATGGCGTGGCGGTCTGCTTGAATTCGGCGGGGACCTGCTGGATGGCGGGCATGTCTATGGCCGGCGACACCGTGGTGCCCCACTCCTTGTCGGGCGCCTGGCTGATGCTTTTGACGTAGGCGACGAGGTCCCAGATCACGTTCTCCGGCAGCACGCTGCCCCAGGAGGGCATGCCCAGCGGAGCGCCATGGGAAATGACCAGAAACAAGTGCGCCGGATCGGAGCCGAACTTGAAGGCGCGATTGCTCAGCGCCGGCCCCATGCCGCCGCCGCCATTGGCCGCATGACATCCGACGCAGTTGAAGCTCTCGAAATACCTCATGCCGCGCTCGGCAGCCGCGGGATCGTTCGCGACCGGATTCTGGATGCTCGGCGGTTTGATGCCGCCGGGAAGGTTGCCCACGAGCGGCACCTTGAGAAATTGCGCGGCACCGCCCGCCTGGTCGATCGCATTCATGGCGTTGTCGCCGCGCCCAAGGCTGTGCACCGGCGGTTCGTTGGCCTGCTGCTGCGAGCTTCGATCCGACTGCGCAAGGCCGATCTCGGTCTCGGCGACCAGCAGCGTGCAGGAGAGAGCGGCGAGACCGCCGGCAGCAATCCAAGAGCCTCGAAAGCGCCGCGCCATGGCATTCTCCTCTCTGGCGTCTATTTCACGAGCTGACTTCCGGCCACAGCTGCGACGGGAATCGCATAAGTCTGAAGAAGCGCCTCTATTCGCCCTTGGTTCTGCTCGATCAGGCGGTCGAGCTGCTCCCGACGCTTGTCATCGCCCTTGCGGACGCCCATCGCGATGTCGAACTGAAAGACGAGGGGGGCAAATCGCTCGGTGCCGGTGATTGGCGCAAGCTGGAGTGCGACCGGCGACTGCTTGGAAAAATATCCGGCGAGCGGCCCCCAGACGGCGGCAATGTCGACGTCGCCGCGCGCCACGGCGGCGACGATCCGCGCCGGCGGGTTGGGCTCGCGGTAGTCGCCATAGATGGGATAGCCCACCACGTTGCGAATGATGCCCTGGTCGGCGAGGGCATGCGCCGGCGGCGTGTTGAAGCCGTCATTGCCGACGAGCTGCACACCGATCTTGAGCGTCCTGAGCCGCGGGTCGGTGATCGAGGCGACGTCCAGGTGACGATCCGCGCGCGAGACGAAGACGTAGGTCGAGCGGTAATAGGGCCGCGTGGTCTCGACCATGTCCAGGCCCGCCGGCACGCCCATGATCACGTCGCACTTGTCGGCC
>DASVOY010000638.1:0-2132 GCA_036383115.1 Allostellaceae bacterium | reverse complement strand
CACGCCTATCTGCTGGAGACGGGACGCATCATCATGGCGGGCCCCTCGCAGCGGATCAGCAGCGACGAATCCGTGCGTCGCGCCTATCTCGGATACTAGGAGCCGCCATGCAGGCCTTCCTCCATCAGGTGCTCTCCGGCCTCGCCAATGGCGGCATCTATGCCTCGGTCGCGCTCGCCCTCGTCATGATCTACCAGGCGACGCACCACGTGAACTTCGCCCAAGGCCAGATGGCGGTGTTCGCCACGTACATCGCATGGATGATGCTCGACGCCGGCTTCCCCTACTGGGGCGCCTTCGTCCTCACCCTGGCTTTCGCCTTCGCCTTCGGCGTCGCCATCGAGCGCATCGTCGTCCGCCCGGTGGAGCAGGCGTCGGTATTGACGGTGGTGGTCGTCTTCATCGGCCTGCTCGTCATCATGAACAGCGTGTCCGGCTGGCTCTGGAGCTACACCATCAAGGCATTTCCAAGCCCGTTCCCCGGCAATGCCTGGTACGGCAGCTCCTACATGTCGCCGCACGAGGTCGGCATGATCTTCGTCACGCTCATGGTGCTGGCGCTCATCTTCGCCTTCTTCCGCTTCATGCCCCTCGGACTCGCCATGCGGGCAGCGGCGGAGAATCCGGAGTCGAGCCGGCTCGTCGGCGTCCGCGTCGGCTGGATGCTCGCCTTCGGCTGGGGGCTCGCCAGCCTCATCGGCGCGGTGGCCGGGATGATGGCGGCGCCGATCGTCTATCTCGACCCCAACATGATGTTCGGCATCCTGCTCTACGGCTTCGCCGCGGCGCTGCTGGGCGGCATCGACAATGCCTGGGGCGCGGTGCTGGGCGGCTTCATCGTCGGCGTGCTCGAGAACGTCGCAGGCGCCTATGTCGTCGGCACCGAACTGAAGCTCACGGTGGCGCTGGTGATCATCGTCGGCGTGCTCGTGCTCAAGCCTTCGGGCCTGTTCGGCCGAATCCTCGTGACGCGGGTGTGATCATGGCGACCGCGGAAACCTCGCGCTCCTCCGCCGCCGCGCTTTATGCCGGATTGAGCGTGCGCAGCTGGCGCATCCTCGGCCTCGCCGCCATCCTCGCGATCGCCTGCGTGCTGCCCTTCGTGCTCAGCAGCTATCATCTCTTCCAGGCGACGCAGGTCCTGGTCTACGCCGTCGTGCTGCTGGGCCTCAACATCCTCACCGGCTTCAACGGCCAGATTTCGCTGGGCCACGGCGCCTTCTATGCCATCGGCGCCTACACGGCGGCGATACTGCTCGACAAGACCGGCGTACCCTATTGGGCGACCATCCCGATCGCCGGCGCGGTCTGTCTCGGCGCCGGTTTCCTGTTCGGCCTGCCGGCCCTGCGGCTCGAGGGCCTCTACCTCGCGCTCGCCACCTTCGCGCTCGCGGTGTCGACGCCGCAGATCCTCAAGTACAAGGCCTTCGACCAATGGACCGGCGGTGTGCAAGGCATCGTCATCAACAAGCCGGACGCGCCGGGGGGGCTGCCGCTCGACAGCGACCAATGGCTGTATTTCTTCTGCCTTGCCTGGGCGGTGCCGCTCTTCGTCGTCGGCTGGAACCTGCTGCGCGGGCGCACCGGGCGCGCCATGGTGGCGATCCGCGACCATCCGATCGCGGCCGCGACCATGGGCATCGACACCGCGATGTACAAATCGCTCACCTTCGGCGTCTCCGCCATGTTCACCGGCATCGCCGGCGCGCTCGGCGCGATGGTGGCGCAGTTCGTCTCGCCCGACAGCTTCGACCTGTTCCTGTCGATCAGCTTCGTCGTCGGCATCGTCATCGGCGGCATCGCCTCGATCGCCGGCGCGGTCTTCGGCGCGATCTTCATCGAGTTCGTGCCGAACATCGCCGACCAGATCTCGAAGGCGGCGCCTTGGGCGATCTACGGCATCTTCCTCATCGCCTTCATGTACCTCATGCCCTTCGGGGTCATGGGCCTCGTCCGCCGCCTCGCCGCGCGCTTCGCGCGTGCGGCAGCCCTGCGCAGAAGCGGATGACATCACCGCCAACTTCATCAACACATCGGGAGAGAAACGCGATGCGAGCGAAGAGTTTCTGGTTGGTTGCGACCGTGCTGCTGGCGCTGGCCGCCGGGTCGGCGACGGCGGCGGATACGCCCGG
>DASVOY010000637.1:0-4439 GCA_036383115.1 Allostellaceae bacterium | reverse complement strand
CGAGCACGGCGATGCGCCGTCCGCCTCGCGGCGGCTCGGCCGCGCCCAGCGCGGCGAAGGTCGCGCGCATCGACGCCGGGCTCGCATTGTAGCTCTCGTCGATGAGCTCGGCGCTGCCGCCCGCCACGGCGATGTTGTGGCGGCGCCCGCGGCCGTCGAGCGGAGCCAGCGAGGACATGGCGCCGGCGGCGGCGCCGACGTCGGCGCCCACGGCCTTGACCGCGCCGAGCACGGCCAGGCTGTTCATGACCCAGTGCTTGCCGGGGATGGCGATGCAGTAATCGACGATCTCGCCCATGACGGACGCCGTCACCGCGCTCGCCGTCGCGTAGAGGTGGCAGTCGATGAGCTTGACCGTCGCGTCCGGATGACTGCCGAAGCTGAGGATGCGGGTGATGCCGCGCGCCTTGGCCGCCGCGGCGAGCCGCGCGAAATGCGGGTTGTCGCGATTGAGCACGGCGGCGCCGCGCGGCTCCATGCCGGCGAAGATCTCCGCCTTGGCGTCGGCGATCGCCTCGACCGAGCGGAAGAATCCGAGATGCGCCGGCTCGACCGTGGTGATGACGGCGACGTCCGGGCGCACGATCCGGCTCAGCGCCTCGATCTCGCCGGCATGGTTCATTCCCATCTCGAAGACGCCATAGGCCGTCTCGCGCGGCATGCGCGCCAGCGACAGCGGCACGCCCCATTGATTGTTGAGGCTGCCGGCCGAGGCGAAGCTCGGCCCCTGGCGCTCGAGCGCACGCCTCAGCGCCTCCTTGGTGCCGGTCTTGCCGACGCTGCCGGTGACGCCGATGATCGCGGCCGCGCTGCGTCGGCGCGCGGCGCGGCCGAGCTCCTCGAGCGCGGCCATCGTGTCGCCGACGACGAGCAGCGGCGCATCGGTCGCGACGCGGGGCGGCGCGCGCGCGACGAGCGCCGCGGCGGCGCCTTTCCGGAGCGCGTCGGCGACGAAGTCGTGGCCGTCGAATTTGGGGCCGGCGAGGGCGACGAAGAGATCGCCCGGCGCCACTGTGCGGCTGTCGATCGAGACGCCGCCGGCGCGCCAGTCGCGGGTGCTGTGGCCACCGGTGGCCGCGGCGGCTTCGGCCGATGTCCAGAGCGGCGTCATGCGCGTCCTCCGCCCAGCTCGGCGACGGTCTCGCGGGCGACCGCCGCGTCCTCGAAGCGATGGGTCACGCCGGCGACGACCTGGCCGCGCTCGTGGCCCTTGCCGGCGACCAGCAGCAGATCGCCTGCCGCGAGCAGCGCCAAGCCGCGGCGAATGGCGGCGGCGCGGTCGCCGACCTCCTCGCCCTTGGGGCACGCGGCGAGGATGGCGCGGCGAATCTTCGCCGGATCCTCGCTGCGGGGATTGTCGTCGGTGACGATGACGCGATCGGCGAGACGGTCGGCGATCGCGCCCATCTGCGGCCGCTTGCCCGCATCGCGGTCGCCGCCGCAGCCGAAGACGACGACGAGCCGGCCGCGGCAATGGGCGCGCAGCGCCTTCAGCACGGTCTCGAGCGCGTCGGGCGTATGGGCGTAGTCGACGATCACCGGCGCTCCGTTGGGATGCGTCGCCACATGCTGGAGCCGGCCCGGCACGCCGGCGAGGCGCGGCAGCGCATCGAGCGCTTGCTCGGCGGCGGCGCCGGTGGCGATGGCGAGGCCGAGCGCGGCGAGCGCGTTGCTCGCCTGGAAGGCGCCGACCAGTGGCAGGGTGAACTCACGTGACTGACCAAATACAAGAAGCCGCAGCTCCTGGCTCGCGCCGTGCGGCCGCGCGGCGACCAGCCGCAGCTCCGCATCGGCAGCCTCGCCGAACAGGAGCACGCTCTGCCCGCGCCGGCGGCACAGCTCGGCGAGGCGCCGTCCTTCCGGCACGTCGGCATTGAGCACGGCGGTGCCATCGGGCGGCAGCAACTCCGTGAAGAGCCGCGCCTTGGCGGCGAAATACGCCTCCATATCGCGGTGATAGTCGAGATGGTCGCGTGTCAAATTCGTGAAGGCGGCGGCGCCGAGCTCGAGCCCGTCGAGGCGGAACTGGTCGAGGCCGTGGCTCGATGCCTCGAGCGCCACGTGATCGATGCCGCCGCGCGCCAGCATCTGCAACTCGCGGTGGAGCGCCACCGGGTCGGGCGTGGTGAGCGAGCCCGGCTGCTCGAAATCCGGGCCGACGACGCCGATCGTACCGAGGCTCGCGGCGCGCTTGCCGAGATGCTGCCAGATCTGGCGCGCGAACACCGTGACCGAGGTCTTGCCGTTGGTGCCGGTGACGGCGACGAGCGTCTCCGGCTGCGGCGTGTAGAAGCGCGCCGCCATCCGCGCGAGCCGGCGGCGCGGATTGGCGTCGAAGATGACGCGCACCGGCGGCTCGCGCCGGGCGAGGGCGTCGAAGCGCTGGGGATCGTCGGTGAGCACGGCGACGGCGCCCTTGGCCACCGCGTCGTCGACGAAGGTGCGGCCGTCGACGCGGGTGCCGGGCAGCGCCGCGAACAGGAAGCCAGGCTTGACGTCGCGGGAATCGGCCGTGAGGCCGCGAATGTCGGGGTTGCCGGCCGGAGCGTAGGTGAGGGGGCCTTGTGCGCCGTCCATGAGGTCAATTAGCCGCAATGTTCCGTCCTTGAGGGGCCTGCGAATCGACCATCAAAGAACGGCGAATTTCGGGCGAATCTTCGTCGAGCGGTTGAATTCCCATGAGCGGCGCCATGCGTTGCACCACCCGGCTGACGCCCGGCGCCGCGGCCCATCCGCCGGTGGCGAAGCCGAAAGACTTCTTGGTGCCGTGCGGCTCGTCGATGCTGATCATCACGAGGTAGCGCGGATCGTTGATGGGGAAAGCGCCGACGAAGGAGGAGAGCAGCCCCTTGCGGTCGTAGCGGGCGCCGGTGACCTTCTCGGCCGTGCCGGTCTTGCCGCCGACGAGATAGCCCGGCGCACTCGCGAGCTTGCCGGTGCCCTGCTCGACCACGAGGCGGAGCAGCCGGCGCATCTCGTCCGAGGTCTTGGCCGAGAGCACCTGCTGGCCGGCGGAGACCTCGCCGGGCGCCCGCTTGATCAAGGTCGCTTGGTGGAGGACGCCGCCATTGACGACCGCGCTCACCGCCGTCGCCATCTGCAGTGGGCTCACCGAGATGCCGTGCCCGAAGGCGACGGTCATGGTGCTGACCTGCGACCACGGCGAGGGCAGCAGCGGCGTGGCGATCTCGGGCAGCTCGAAGGCGGGCGCCTTCAGCAGGCCGAGCCGCGCGAGGAACTCCTTCTGGCGGTCGGCGCCCGCCTCGGTCGCCATGCGCGCCGCGCCGATATTCGAGGAATACTCGAAGATCTCCGGCACGCTAAGCCAGCGGCGCTGCGGATGGTCGTCGTGGATGGTGAAGCGGCCGATGCGCAGCGGCGCGGTGGCGTCGTAGCTGCTGGCGAGCGTGGCGGTATGCGCCTCGAGCGCCATCGCCGTGTTAAAGATCTTGAAGGTTGAGCCCATCTCGTAGAGGCCGAGCGTCGTCCGGTTGAAGCCGGTCTCCGGCGTCGCGGCGCCAGGATCGTTAGGGTTGAAATCGGGCAGCGACACCATGGCCAGCACCTCGCCGGTGTTGACGTCCATGATGATGCCCATCCCGCCGATGGCGTTGAAATCGGCGATCTGGCGGGCAATCTCGTCGCGCAGGATGTATTGCAGCCGGACGTCGAGCGACAGCTCGACCGGGGCGCGGCGGTCGCGCAGGATCTCGTCGAAGCCGCGCTCCATGCCGGCGAGGCCCCTCTGGTCGATGCCGGTATAGCCGACGACATGGGCCGCGAGACTGCCCTTGGGATAGAAGCGGCGCTCCTCGGCCTGGAAATGCAGCCCGGGGATGCCGAGCCGGTTCACCGCGAATTCCTGCCGCGGCGTCAGCTGCCGCCTGATCCACACGAAGCTCTTGTCGGAGGCGAGCTTGGCGTAGACCTCGCCCTCGCTGAGGTCGGGGAGGACGCTGACGACCTGCTGCGCCACCCGGCGCGGGTCCTGGATCTGCTTGGGATTGGCGAAGAGCGAGGGCGTCGAGAGCGTGGTGGCGAGCAGCACGCCGTTGCGGTCGACGATGTCGGCGCGGCTCGCCTCGGGCTTCTCCGTGCCGTGCAAGCGGGCGAGACGCGGCTCGCCGGCCTTCAGTCCCGCCACCTCGACGAGGCGCGCGCCGATCACCAGGAAGGCGAGGCAGAACAGCGCGGCCGTGATGATGAGCCTTGTGTGGCTCGTCTCGAGCGATGGCTGGGCGGGGCCTTCGAGCGCCGCCGGCGCGCAGGGCGCCGGCTTGAAGTGGCGCGGGCGGCAGGGATTGTCGTCGTGCTGGAGCGGCTGCATCGTTCGGTCTCGGGTCTGCCGCTGGCGAGCCGCGACGCCGCCGCCGGCAGGGAGGGAGCCGGCGGCGGCGGCGCGACCGCTACCGCGGCTGGAGCCGTTGGGGAACGCCGCG
>DASVOY010000636.1:0-3725 GCA_036383115.1 Allostellaceae bacterium | reverse complement strand
CGGAATACACGTATTGCAGAGAGCAAAGAGCATCCAAATTCGAAGCGCGTGCGGCCATGATGAGCGTGTTACGACGTATAGGGCCATCGAACTACTCCAGGTCGCAAGCATTCCTAACGCACTCACGAACACAAAACATGCTGCCAGGATGTTCGTTGGATTAACCACATCAATATCCCACCTTCAAGCACACTCCGAGCAATCGAATCACGTTTTGATCGAACGCAGAAAGGGACCATACGTCTAGATGCGCATTATCTCCTATCCACCAATACCTCAGCCACCCACCGCTCGCCCCACAACATCCGCACACTCCCCCAAATACCGCTCCCCACTTGCCCGTCACCGCCCGGCAAGGTACAATGGCATCCACTGGCGCTCGCTCGTGGGGCGAGGAATCGAGCGTTCTGCCTCCAGACATCGCACCGCTGTGATAATGAGGGACCTGATGCCGCAGCCCAACGAGCCACGTCGCGAATCCGCAGAACAACAGGTGCGCGAGGCTGTGGAGCTCCTTGAAGCTATCGAGATCGCCACCCTCTCACGCCCGCGTGTGCTCGCCGCCGCCCGTGCCCTCGGCTTCCAGCTCACCCTCTCCGACTGGTACGTCGCCGCATGGGAGCTTGAGCATTCCGGCGACTACACCCGCGAAGGCAACGGCGAGAGCGAGTGGCTGACGCCTCAACACACCACATCCCCCATCACAATAGTAGATGCCACCCACGAGCAGGAAGCCGATCCATTCGCAAAGCGCCTCTGGCTGATCGGCGCACTACGTCAGGAATTCACGCGCATCCGTGACGGCGCCGCGCTGACCGCCCTTGGCCAGACAGTCGCCCCCACCAACATCCAGGAAAGCGAGCGCTGCCTCCGCGCCGCCGCCGAGATCGACCCGCGCGATGTCGAGCTACACCTCCTGCTCTCGCGCGTACTCGCCCTCCGCAACGACTGGGACGGCGCCAGCGCCGAGCTGGACCACGCATTGCGCCTTGCCCCAGACAACGCCGAAGCCCACATGCTCCTCGCCAACCTCCTCGACGACCAGCAACAGCGCCACGGCGCCCGCGAACACTTCCAGCGCGCCGTCGAGTTGGCCCCCGGCAGTGCCATCGCCCACTACAACTACGGCGTGCTGCTCATCCGCGACGGCGAGCGCGACCTCGCCGAGCAGCACCTGCGCCGCGCCACCGAGCTCGCCCCCGACGAAGCCGATATGCTTGTCACCCTCGCAATCGTCGTCTCCGAGGGCGGCGACCAGGACGAAGCCCAGCGCATCTTGCGCCGCTCACTCGCCCTCAACCCCAGCGGTGCGCGCGCCCACCGCCACTACGGCATGCTCCTCGCGCGCCAGCAACGCTACACCGAGGCCCTCCGCGAATTGGAGCAAGCAGTCGCGCTCGCGCCTGATGATACCGTCGCCCAGATCCAGCTCTGCGGCGTCCTCGACGATCTCGGCCAGCACGACGAAGCCGAGCGTATCTTCCGCGAAGCCTGCGCCAAAGACCCCACCCAGGCCGAGGCATATTTCAAGTGGATGCAGCGCCGCGATCCCACCCACGTCCCCACGCTGATCAACCTCGCGCTGCTCTACAGCGGCGAGCAGCGCTGGTCCGAGGCCGAGCCACTCCTGCGCAGCGCCCTCGAACGCTCCCCCGCCAATCCCCAGCTTCTCCGTCTCTATGGCATCGTGCTGGCCGAGCTTGACGACCCGGCGCGCGCCGAAGCCACACTGCGCCGCGCCCTCGAAATCGCCCCTGACGACGAAGCGGCGCTCGACCGGCTGACCACGCTGCTCCTCGACGCTGGCCGCCATGACGAGGCGATAGTCCTCCGCCGCGAGGCGCTGGCCCGCGCCCCAGAGCAAGCCCACGCCCACACCGCCCTCGCCGCGCTGCTCGCCGATACAGATGAACCCGCCGCCCGCCAGGAAGCCGAGCGCCTCTACCTGCGCGCCCTCGCCATCGCCCCCGACGCCCCCCTCGCCTACGCCCAGTACGGCGTGCTACTGCTGCGCTCCGAGCGAGCCGAGCAGGCGGCGCGCTGCTTCCAACGTGCGCTGGATCTGACGCCCGATAATCCAGCCGTGCTGGCGCGCTATGCGCTCGTCCTGCTGGAGCAGGGACAAGATACCGAAGCAGAGGCGGCCCTACGCCAGGCGCTAAGACTCGAACCGCGCCTGCCAGGAGCCATCACACAGCTTGCGCTGCTGCGTGGCCGCCACGGTTGGTTCGACGAGGCCGAAGCGCTCCTCCAGCGCGCCTTCAGCCTCGACGAAGACGATGGACAGCTTGCGCTCGCGCTCGGCCAGCTCCTCGAGCAGCGCGCCCGCACCGAAGAGGCCGAGCCGCTCCTGCGCCAGGCTGCCACAGTGCTCGAAACCGACCCCGCCGCGCACCTTGCCTACGGCCTGCACCTCGCCCGCAGTGGCAAGGCAGCGGTCGCCGAGACCGAGCTGCGTCGCGCCGTCGAGCTCGCCCCCGACAGCGCCACTATCGTCGCCGCTCTGGCAAAACACCTCGCTGCCGAGGGGCATATCGACGAGGCCGAGGAGATGTTCCGCCGGGCGATCCGCCAGGACCCGCAAAACGCCGCCATCCACGTCGAATTTGCCGCGCTCCTCGCGCGTGACGACCGCCCCACTGAAGCCGAGACCGAGCTGCGCCTCGCGGTGGAGGTCGCCCCCGACCGCGCCACGCCACGCATGGAGCTTGCCCAGACTCTCGAAGCGCAAGGCAAAGCATCCGCAGCCGCTCAGCTCTACGCCCAGGCAGTCGACCGCGACCCCGCCGGTGCCGAAGCGTTCTTCCGGCGCGAGCTGGCGCGCAACCCCAATGATGTCAGCGTGCAGGTAAATCTCGCTAATGTGCTCGGTCGCCAGGGACAGCCCGAAGATGCCGAGCGGCTCTATCGTCGCGTGCTGGAGATCGAGCCGGATGACGACATCACGCTGATCAACCTCGCCCTCCTGCTCCACCGCCAGGGCCGCTCCGAGGAAGCCTTGCGCGCCCTCGACCGCGCCCTTGCGCTGCGCCCCACCGACGATCTGCGGGTGCGACTGATCCGCGCCGATCTGCTCGCCCTGCTCGAACGCCCAGCCGAGGCCGAGGCTGCGTATCGCGCCGTCCTGAGCATCAACCACTGGACCGTAGACGCCCTGGTCGGCCTGGCAAACCTGCTCGACTCACGCCAGCGCGTGCACGAGGCCGAGCCGCTCTATCTGCGCGCCCTCGCCGCCGCACCCGACAATTGGGAGGGCCACCACCACTACGCCATCCTGCTCGCCGACACCGGCCGCGACGCGGAGGCCGAACGCGAGTACCACCGCGCGCTAGAGCTCGCTCCCGCCAACCCGCTGCCGCACCTGGGCTTCGCACGCTTCCTATCGCGCCACGACCGCTGGGACGAAGCGCTCCGTCACTACCAGCTTGCGGCGGAGCGCGCCCCCAGGAACCCCGAAGTACAGCTCGATCTCGCCCAGGCGCTCGCTATGCTCGACCGCCGCACCGAAGCCCGAGCCGCCTTCCATCTCGCCCACACCCTCCTCCCCCTCAGCGCCACCGTGCTCTACCGTTACGGCCAGGCCCTCTGGCGCTGGGGCGAGACCGCCGAGGCCGAGGAAAAATTGCGTGCAGCCTTGGCGCGCAGGGCATCGTTCATCGCGCCCCGGCTGACACTCGCGGCCCTCCTCCACGCCAACGGCCAGCCAGATGAGGCGCAGATTGAAT
>DASVOY010000635.1:0-1622 GCA_036383115.1 Allostellaceae bacterium | reverse complement strand
GCCGACGAAGGCGAAGCGGGAGCATTCCGGCTTGGGGTCGACATCGATCAACAGGCAGCTCGCCCAATCCTCGCCGAAGAGGTGCGGATCGATCTGCGAGCGATGCGGCACGCCGCGCGCGCCGGCGATCTCCCGCCATTGTGCGAGCACGCGCATGATCAGCCGATGCTCGCGGCGCGGCGCCGAAGAGCTGTCCATCCGACCGAAGCTATCGGCGGTTCATTAACGAAGACTTAGCTACGATAGGCACTGCTAGCTAGGCGCCACTTCTGGCTCAGGCGCTGCGCTTGAGGCGCGGAGCCCGCTTCTCGCGCGCCGCCAGGCGCTCGCGCGCGATGTCGATGAAGCGTGACAGCGCCGTCGACACGAAAGCGTCGCGGCGCCGCACCAGCACCGTGGCGACGCGCGCCTCGGCTGGCGGCAGCGCGTGGAGGGCGACGCGCTGCTCGCCCGCCGCCTTCGCCACCACCGCGCGCGGCAGCAAGGTCACGCCGATCCCGGCCGCGACGCAGCCGATGATGCCGTCAAGCGTGCCGAACTCGAGCCGGCGCGCGCCGACCACGCCGCGCGACGCGAGCAGGCCCTCGAGACGGGTGCGGTAGGTGCAGCCCGCGCGGAAGACGATGATCTTGAGCCGGTCCGAGCGGGTGGCGGCCAGCTCCTCCAGCGTGCCGACTGACGGCGCTGTGACCATGACCAGCTCCTCCTCGAGCAGCGGCGCGGTCACGAGGTCGGGATGGTCGACCGGCCCAGCGACGAAGGCCGCCTCGATCCGCCGCTCCAGCACGGCGTCGACGAGCGCGGCGGAGGTGCCCGTGCCGATCTCGATATCGACCTCGGGGCAGGCGGCGGCATAGGCGGCAAGCACCGGCGGCAGGCGCAGCGCCGTTGCCGTCTCGAGCGCGCCGATCGCGATCCGGCCGCGCGGGGTTGGGCCATCCGCCGCCGCCTGGCGCGCCTCGGCCATGAGGCGGCCGATACGCTCGGCATAGGGCAGGAGCTGGCTCCCGGCAGGGGTCAGCGTCACGCCGCGGCTGTGGCGATGGAAGAGCGGCACGCCGAGCTCGGCCTCGAGCAGCCGGATGCGCTGGGTCACGTTCGACTGCACGGTGTTGAGCTGCGCCGCCGCCCGGGTGATGGCGCCCGCCTGTGCCACCGCCGCGAACACCGCAAGATCGCCTGCATGCATGGGCCTGCTCCCGTTTCCAGCCATCATCCAAACCGATGGCTCTGGTCATGATAAACCATTTTTCGTGACTTCTCATCCTGCCTAGTCTTGGGCGGATCAGAAAGGAGAGGCAGGCGATGGCGAAGGGAGAGCTGTTGCGGCGGCTCGGCATCGAGCACCCGGTCATCCAGGGGCCGATGGGCGGCGGGCCGTCGACGCCGGAGCTGGTGGCGGCGGTCTCGAATGCCGGCGGCCTCGGCTCGCTGGGGGCGCCCTACCTCACGCCCGACCAGATTACCGACGCGATCCGGCGGATCCGCGCGCTCACCGACAAGCCGTTCAATGTCAACCTCTTCGCCGGCGCTTGGCGGACCACGAGCGCGGTCGATCCCGGGCCGATGCTGGCGCTGCTGGGCGAGGTGCACGCGAAGCTCGGCCTGCCGCCGCCGGCACT
>DASVOY010000634.1:0-4777 GCA_036383115.1 Allostellaceae bacterium | reverse complement strand
TGATGACCAGAGCAGCGCGGCGACGGTGCCGGGCATCTACACGAAGCTGCTCGATATCGACAAGGTCGATTTGATCGTCTCGGGCTATGCCACCAACATGGTGGCCCCCGCCGTGCCCATCGCCATGCAGCACGGCATGGTGCTGATGAGCCTGTTCGGGCTCGCGGTGAACAAGCAGTTCCACTACGACCGCTATTTCCAGATCGTGCCGAGCGGCGACGACCCGACCACCGAGTTCTCGCGCGGCTACATTGAAACCGCCATGAGCATGAGCCCGCCGCCCAGGACGGTGGCGATCCTCGGCGCCGATGCGGAGTTCGGGCGCATCGCCATGGAGGGCGCGCGCCGGAATGCCGAGAAGCATGGGCTCAAAGTCGTCTACGCTCAGAGCTATCCGCCCAACACCATCGACTTCGCCCCGGTGATTCGGGCCGTCCAGGCGAGCAACCCGGACGTCGTCTTCGTCGCCTCCTACCCGCCCGACAGCGTCGGAATGGTGCGGGCCGCGAGCGAGCTGCGCCTCAAGGCGCGCATGTTCGGCGGCGGCATGATCGGGCTGCAATACGCCGCGGTGAAGCAGCAGCTGGGGCCGCTCCTCAACGGCATCGTCTATTGGGACGTCTACGTGCCCGAGCCGACGATGAACTTCCCGGGGATCAAGGATTTCCTCGCGCGCTACCAGGGCCGGGCGGCGGCGGCCGGCGCCGATCTTCTTGGATTCTACACGCCGCCCTACGCCTACGCGCGCCTCCAGGTGCTGGCGCAGGCGATCACGGCGACCGGGAGCCTCGAGCAGAAGGCGATCGCCGCCTACATGCACGAGGCGTCGTTCAAGACGCTGGTGGGCGACATCAAGTTCGGTCCCGACGGCGAGCCGGCCGATCCGCGCGCCCTCTTCGTCCAGTACCAGGGCATCGCCGGCAACGACCTCGCGCAGTTCAAGGAGCCGGGCCGGCAGGTCATCCTCTACCCGCCGGCGCTCAAATCCGGCGCGTTCAAGTATCCCTTCGCCGAAGCCGGGCGCTGAGGCGCAAGGCGCCATGCCGCTCCGCTTCAGCCATGTCGGACTGTTCGTGATGGACATGGTGCGGATGGTCGATTTCTACAGCCGCGTCCTCGGCTTTGCCGTCACCGACCGCGGCAAGCTCGGCACGGCCACCCTCACCTTCCTGAGCCGCGACCCCGGCGCCCACCACCAGATCGTGCTCGTCGAGGGCCGCCCCGAGGGCTTGCCCGATCGCATCGTGAACCAGGTCTCCTTCCGCGTCGACACGCTGGCCGAGCTCTTGAGCTTCTACCAGCGCATCCGGAGCGAAAATCCGCGCGAACTGGCGCCGCGGACACATGGCAATGCCTGGTCGGTCTATTTCCGCGACCCCGAGGGCAACCGCATCGAGGTGTTCACCGATACCGAGTGGCACATCACCCAGCCCGTGAGCGAGCCTATCGATCTCGACCGGCCCGCGGAGGAGATTCGCCGCGAGACCGAGGCCTTCTGCCGGGCGCGGGCGGGGTTCCGGCCGATGGCGGAATGGCGCGCGGAGATCGCGCGGAAGATCGCGGCGCATCGAGCGGGCTGACACCCGGTATCGTTTCACCCCTCACCCCAGGAGAAGGGTGAGTAGGCCGCCCCCACGATGCCCATCGACGCGGCTGCTGATCTCTTGATAATCTATGCCGATAACGGGTCCGTCGCATCGAGACCCGAACGGGAGGAACCATGGCCATTCGCGGCGAAGCCGCGTCGCTCTTGGAGCGTCTCGACCGGCTGCCTTTCTCGCGCTGGCATCGCGCGCTGCTGCTGGTCGCCTTTTTCGGCATCGTCTTCGACGCCGCCGATTTCGCCATCTTCGGCGCGGCGCTGCCGACGATCTCCAGGGAGTTCGGGCTGACGCCCGCCCAGGCAGGCTTGCTCGCGACGCTGGGCCTCATCGGCGCGTTTCTCGGTGCGCTCTTCTGGGGAAGCATTTCGGACTATATCGGCCGTCGCACGTCGTTCCAGGCGACCATCGCCATCTTCGCCGCCTTCACCGGCCTCGTGGCCGCGTCGTGGAGTGTCGCCTCGCTGGGATTCTTCCGCTTCGTCTCCAATTTCGGCCTTGGCGGCGAAGTGCCAGTGAGCGCGACGCTGGTCGCGGAATTCATGCCGAGCCGGCTGCGCGGCCGCGCCACGGTCAACATGGCGGCCGGATTTCCGCTCGGCCTCGTCGTCGCCGCTCTCCTGGGGATTCTCATCGTGCCGCACTATGGCTGGCGCACGCTTTATGCCATCGGCATCATCCCTGCGATGCTGCTCCTCTTCGTGCGGCGCCACGTGCCGGAATCCGTCCGTTATCTCCTGAGCAAGGGCCAGGTCGCAGCGGCACGCCGCACGGTCGAACACATCGAGGAGAGTGCGCTCGCCGGCCGTCGTCCGGCTCCGGCCGCGCCCGCCGCTGCGGCGTCCACGGCAGCGCTCGGCGCCGGTGCGCCGCGCGTCACGGTGCTGATGCTGCTCACGCCCGACCGGCTGCGCCGGACGATCCTGCTGTGGATCGTGTCGGCCTGCTATCTCTGGGCCTCGAACGGCATCCTGTTCATGCTGCCGACGATCCTGACGCAGCGCGGCCTGCCCCTCAGCCAGGCGATCGGCGTTACCTTGGTGCAGGCGATCTTCGGTTTCTTCGGCTACTCCGCCTGCGGCTTCCTCATCGACTGGCTCGGGCGACGGCCGGTGCTGTTCCTGTATTTCTTCGTCGGCGCGGCCTTCCACCTATGGTTCGCGCTCGCCAGCAGCTTCTGGATGTGGCCGGCGATCGCGCTCGTCGGCTGGGTCAATCCCGGCGTCTTCGGCGGCTGCTCCGTCTACGCCGCCGAACTCTATCCGACGGAGATGCGGGCAACGGCGGTGGGGTGGTTCTTCGGCATCGGCCGGATCGGCTCGTTCCTCGCGCCTGCGGTGATCGGATTCATGCTGAGCTACGGACTTGGCGCCTACGTGCTCCACACCTTCGCGCTCGCCTATCTGATCGCCGCCGCCGCCTTGCTCGGGATCGGCATCGAAACCAAGGGCCTGTTGCTCGAGAAGATCACCGGCGACGAGCCTGCGGCGGAAACCGGGCTCGCGCCAGGGAGGGCATGACATGGCTGAACAAGAGGCTGCGGCACTCGATGCCGGCGCCATTCGGCTGCATCGCACCGGCTCGGGCCCCGTGCTGGTGATGCTGCATTGCCTTGGCGTCGATCATCGCCTGTGGGATATCGCCGCCTCAGGATCGGTACAGGACTACACACTGCTGAGCTATGACTTTCCCGGCCATGGCGAGACGCCGTTGCCGCGCGGCCCTTATGGGATCGAGCATCTCTCGGCCCAGCTCGGCGCGGTGTTGGCGCGGGCGGGAATCGATCGCGCGCATGTCGCGGGCATCTCGCTGGGCGGGCTGGTGGCGCAGCACTTCGCCGCGACCCAGCCGGCGCGCGTCGACAAGCTCGTGCTCATCGACACCACGCCGCGCTACACCGAGGAGACGCGCCGGATGTGGGCGGAGCGCGCCGCGGCGGCACGCTCGGCCGGCGTCGCCTCGTTGATCGATGGGCTGCTGCGCATCTGGTTCACCGACGCCTTCGTCGCCGCCGACCCGCCGGCGGTGCGCTACGTGCGGGAGACGCTGAGAGGCTGCTCGGGCGAAGGCTATGCGCTCGCCTGCGAGGCGCTCGCCGCGGCGGAGCTGCGGCCGCTCGCGCCCGAGATCAAGGCGCCGACGCTCGTGATCTGCGGCGAGCAGGAGATGCCCGCCTTTCTCGATGCGGCGCGCTGGCTCGGCGCGACCATCCCCGGCGCGCGCAACGCCTGGCTCGCGCCGGCGCGCCATTGCTCGATCCTGGAGCAGCCCGACGCATTCCGCCGCGCGTTGCGCTCATTTCTCGGAGGGACTGCATGAAGCGTTCTCTGCTGGCATCGCTGGCCATCCTCTGCCTGCTGGCCGCGCCGGCGCCGGCGGCCGAGCCGATCAAGGTCGGCTTCAGCGCCGAGCAGACCGGCGGCCTCGCCGGCATCGGCCGCGCCGTACTGCTCGCAGCGCAGATCTGGGCCGAGGACGTCAATGCGCAGGGCGGCATCCTGGGACGGCCGGTGCAGCTCATCTATTACGACGACCAGAGCAACCCTGCGCTGGTGCCGAGCATCTATACGAAGCTCCTCGACGTCGACAAGGTCGATCTGCTGATCGCCTCGGGCACAAACATCAGCACGCCGGCGATGCCGACGGTCATCGAGCACAAGATGGTGCTGATGGACATGTTCGCGCTGGCGGTCAACGAGCACTTCAAATATCAGCGCTTCTTCCAGATCATGCCCTACGGGCCCGACGGCAAGGATTCGATCTCGCGGGGATATTTTGCCGCGGCGATGACGATGACGCCGAAGCCGCGGACGATCGCCCTCATCGGCGCCGATGCGGAGTTCTCCAAGGCCGCGCTCGACGGCGCCCGCGCGCATGCCAAGCGGCTTGGGCTCCGGATCGCCTATGACCGGACATATCCGCCAACCACCGTCGATTACGGTCCGATCGTGCGCTCGGTCCAGGCCACCGACGCCGATCTCGTCTTCGTCGCCTCCTATCCCGCCGACACCGCCGGCGTCCTGCGCGCCGCCCAGGAGATCGGCCTCAAGGCGAAGATGTTCGGCGGCCCGATGGTCGGGCTGCAATATGCGGCGATGAAGTCGCAGCTCGGCGAGCAGCTCAACGGCATCCTCTGCTACGAGCTCTATGTGCGCGAGCCGACCATGCAGTTCCCC
>DASVOY010000633.1:0-3226 GCA_036383115.1 Allostellaceae bacterium | reverse complement strand
AGGACGTTGCGGTTGTTGGGCCGGGCGTGATCGCCATGACCATGGGTGACGACCGCGCGCGCGACGGGCCAGGCGGGATCGATGAAGAAATCGCCGGGCGCGCAGTAGAGTCCCTTGGAGGTCGGCTTGAGCCAGGTCTGAGGTGCAGCAGTCATGGGCGGCGCTGGATAGGTAGGGAGAGTCGCAGGCGCGGTCAAACCGGAGATCGTGATGGTCGCACCCCTCACCCCGGCCCTCTCCCACAAGGGGAGAGAGAGCTCACCGAGCACTGTGCAAATACCCCCTCGCCCCTTGTGGGAGGGTGAGGGGTGCTACGAACTCGCCATCGGCTTCCGATACGCCACCAGCATGGTGCCCTCGATGTGGCGCAGCGGCAGCTCGCGCGCGAGTTGATTGAGCGCCTCGTAGACGCCCGGCGCGTGGCGCGGGCCGGCGTAGTCGTGCCACAGCACGGTGCCTCCCGGCCGCACCATGCGCAGCGCCTTGCGGCTGTCGCTCTCGACATAGGAGCGCGCATGCGAGGCGTCGACGAAGACGAGATCGCATCGCCCGGCATAGGGCGTCTCGTTGAACGCCTTGCTGTCGCCGAAGATCTGCGTGATCTTGGCCGCCGTGGCCGTGCGCTGGTAGGTGAACTCCTGCAGCGATTCGGCGAGCGCCGCGCGCTTGGCGCGGGCATCGTCACCGGTATCCTCCCGATACCGGTCGGCGCGCGGATCGAGCGTCAGCGTCACGATCTGAGCGTCTGCTGGAGCGTTGCGCGCGAGCAGATAGGTGGTCTTGCCGGTCGCCGTGCCGAACTCGAAGACCAGCCGCGCATTCCGGGCGAGATTGCACAGCACCCAGGTCTCGAGATCGCTGATCCCGCCGGGTACGCGGTAATTGGCGATGGCGACGATCTCGCTCGCCGGCATCGGCCCGAGCGGCCCTGTCGCCAGGACCGGCGCGATCTCGCCCGCCGGCACGCGCGGGATGGGCCAGCGCGAGAGCAGGTTGCGCTGGCGCCGCCGCGCGCGGTGCATACCGAGCCTATGGAGTGCGGCGGCGAGCCCGGCGGCGGTGACGATGTTCGTCGCGATCAGCGCCTCGACCAACATGCGTGGCAAATCCGGCGCAAGGGACGGAATAAGCTTCCGTTCTAGCGCGGGCGCGGCAAGAAATCAGCCGCGGAGATCGGCGCCGCGATGGGCGGAGAGCGGCGTCGCGACGTCCTCGAGCGACCGGCGCTCGGCATTGATGCCGAGCTTCAGCTCGACCAGCGCCGCCACCACCATCAGTGCCGCGCCCAGGAGATAGCCGCCGAGGATCTCGGCGCGCGAGCCGCTCTCGATCAGCACGCCGAAGAGCCATGGGCTGAAGGCGCCGCCCAGGAGCGTCCCGAAGGCGTAGAACAGCGCGATGGCGAGCGCGCGCAGCTCGAGCGGGAAGCTCTCGCCGACGGTGAGATAGGCGGCGCTCGCCGCCGCCGAGGCGAAGAAGAACACCACCGTCCAGCACAGGGTGAGCGTCGCCGCGTCGAGCATCTCCGCGGCGAAGAGCGCGGCCGTGGCGGCGAGCATCACGCCCGAGAGCGTGTAGGTGGCTGATATCATCGCCTTGCGCCCGATCGTGTCGAAGAGCGGCCCAAGCAGCACCGGGCCGCAGAAATTGCCGAGGGCGAAAGGCAGGATGTACCAGCCGACATGGCCGGCGGGCACGCCATAGAACCGGGTCAGCACCAGCGCGTAGGTGAAGAAGATGGCATTGTAGAAGAAGGCCTGCGACGCCATCAGCACCAGCCCCAGCACGGTGCGCGCGGGGTAGAGCCGGAGCAGCGTGCGCGCCACCGTGGCGAGCGAGACATGCCCGGCGCGCAGCAGCGTGACGCCGCCTTCCGGCGGCGGCAGCGGCGAGCCCGCGGCGATGATGCGGCCCTCGATCTCCTCTACCACCGTCTCCGCGTCGGCGATCCGGCCATGCGTCATCAGCCAGCGCGGGCTCTCCGGCACGAAGCGGCGCAGATAGAGGATGACGAGGCCGAGTACCGCGCCGGTGCCGAAGGCGAGGCGCCAGCCGATCTCCGGCGCCACCACCGCCGGATTGAGCAGCCATATCGACCCGAAGGCGCCCAGCGCCGCGCCGACCCAGAAGCTGCCGTTGATGGCGAGATCGGTGCGGCCCCGGAGACGCGCCGGGATCAGCTCCTGGATCGCCGAGTTGATCGCCGTGTACTCGCCGCCGATCCCCGCGCCGGTGAGGAAGCGGAACACGGCGAAGCTGGCGAAGTCCCAGGACAGCGCGGTCAGCAAGGTCGCCGCGAGGTAGAGGCCGAGCGTGACGTTGAAGAGACGCTTGCGCCCGAGCCGGTCGGTGAGGTGGCCGAAGAACAGCGAGCCCAGGATCGCGCCGGTGAGATAGGCCGTGCCGGTGAGCCCGACCTGCTCCGCCGTCAGGTGGAGTTGCGGGCTCTGCTGCAGCGCCGCCGCCACCGACCCCGCCAGCGTCACCTCGAGCCCGTCGAGGATCCAGGTGATGCCGAGCGCGGCAACGACGAGGCGATGGAACCGGCTCCACGGCAAGCGGTCGAGCCGCGCGGGCACATCCGTCCGGACCGCTTGCTCCCCCTCCATGGCCCACCTCCCGCACGGCTCTCGTTATTGGGATGAACGCGCGCGGCGGGCGCTCCGCGCGAAACCTGAAGGGAGGCGAGTTGTCCACAGTCGCCGCAAGAAAACTGCCATCCGACGATCACGCGACCGCAACAGCGCGGCCTTAGGTTGCCTGCTGTTCCCCTCGGCTCGCGCGCCGGTACTGCGCCCGTGCCCACGTCCATCATCCGAACGGAGGTAAAGCATGAAACTTGCAGAGATCAGCCTGCGCCGATGGGCGCTGGCGACGGTCGGCACGGCCGCGCTTCTGTCCGCCGGGATCGCGCCGCCGGCCGCGGCAGGCGATGCCGACGATTTCGGCACCAAATGGCCGATCAAGCATGTTGTGGTGATCTTCCAGGAGAACATCACCTTCGACCATTATTTCGGGACCTATCCCAACGCCGCGAACCCGCCGGGCGAACCCAAATTCACGGCCAGCGACGACACCCCGGCAGTGAACGGGCTGACCGGCGGGCTACTGACGGACAATCCGAACCTGTTCAACCCCTTTCGCCTCGATCGCAGCCAAGCCTCCTTCGACCGGATCGCGGGATCGCTCGCGAACATGTTCGATTTCGATAATCATCCGCAAACGC
>DASVOY010000632.1:0-4788 GCA_036383115.1 Allostellaceae bacterium | reverse complement strand
ACGAGTGCGAAGTCGCCGTGGCTCGCGAGAAACCGCTCGATCTGCGCCTCGTTCTCCTCGCGCAGCAGCGAGCACGTCACATAGATCAGCCGCCCGCCCGGCTTTGCCAGCCGCGCGGCGCTGTCGAGGATCTCGGCCTGCAGCGCCGTGAGCTCGGCGAGATCCTGCGGCCTGAGGCGCCACTTCGCGTCGGGGTTGCGCCGCCAGGTGCCGGTGCCGGTGCAGGGCGCGTCGACGAAGACGCGGTCGAAGCCCGCCGTGTGACGCTTCACCCATTTGTCGCGCTCGCCCGTGAGCGGCACGCGCTGGACGATGCTGACGCCGGCGCGGCGCAGGCGCTGCGTCGCGCGCTCGAGCCGCTTCTCCGAGATGTCACAGGCGACGAGATGGCCGCGGTTCTCCATGCCGCCGGCAAGCGCAAGCGTCTTGCCGCCGGCACCGGCGCAGAAATCGACGACGCGCATGCCCGGCCGCGCATCGGCGAGCTGCGCCGCGATCTGCGAGCCCTCGTCCTGCACCTCGACGAGCCCGTCGCGGAAGGCGTCGAGCGTTGCGAGCGGGATGCGCTCGAAGACGCGCAGCCCCAGCGGCGAGAGCGGCGTGCGCGCGGCCTCGACGCCCTCGCGCTGGAGCGCCGCCCGCAGCTTCTCGCGGTCGTCGGCCTTGAGCAGGTTCATGCGCAGATCGAGCGCCGCGCCCTCGTTGAGCGCCGCCACCTCGCGCATCAGGCTGCGGCCGAACACCGCTTCGAGGTGCGGCGTGAGCCAGGCGGGATAGTTGCCGCGCACCTCGGGCGGCATGTCGCGATGCTCGAGCTTCTGGCCCGAGAGCGCGGCGAGGAACCGGTCCTCTTCGCGGCTGAGCGGCGCCGGGCGGAAGCGGTCGCCGTCGCACGCCCTGGCGATGGCCGCCTTCTCCCAGCCCTCGACCAGCATGAGCGCCGCGAGCAGCCGGCGGCGCGCATCGACCGGCAGCCCGCGCCCCTCGCGCGCGATCCACCAGTCGAGCGCGGCGCGATGACGCAGCACGGCATAGATGTGCTCGGAGATGGCGCCGCGGTCTTTCGATCCGGCGAAGCGGTGGCGGCGAAAGTAATTGGCGACGATGTCGTCCGCCGGCGCGCCGCCCGCCTCGATCTCGTCGAGCAAGCCGATCGCCGCCTCGATGCAGGCGCCGGGGGTCATCCCTCACCCTCCCACGCTGCGCATGGTCCCCCTCTCCCGCAGGGGGAGAGGGGCGACACGTCAAACCTCTTGCCGGTAATTCGGCGCCTCGCGGGTGATGGCGATATCGTGGACATGGCTCTCGCGCAGGCCGGCGCCGGTGATCTGGACGAAGCGGCAGTTCCTCTGCATCTCGACGATGGTGCGGTTGCCGGTGTAGCCCATGGCGGCGCGCAAGCCGCCGACGAGCTGGTGGATGATGCTGTGGACCGGGCCCTTGTGCGGCACGCGGCCCTCGACCCCTTCCGGCACCAGCTTCAGGGTGCTCGACACCTCCTGCTGGAAGTAGCGGTCGGCCGAGCCGCGCGCCATGGCGCCGACCGAGCCCATGCCGCGATAGGATTTGTAGGTGCGGCCCTGATAGAGGAAGACCTCGCCCGGGCTCTCGTCGGTGCCGGCGAAGAGCGATCCCAGCATGGCGCAGTCGGCGCCCGCCGCGATCGCCTTGGCGAGGTCGCCCGAGAACTTGATGCCGCCATCGGCGATCACCGGCACGTCCTTCTTGCGGCAGGCGGCCACCACGTCGAGGATGGCGGTGAGCTGCGGCACGCCGACGCCGGCGACGACGCGCGTCGTGCAGATCGAGCCCGGGCCGATGCCGACCTTGACCGCGTCGGCGCCCGCCTCGATGAGCGCCTCCGCGCCCTCCGCCGTGGCGATGTTGCCGGCGACGATCTGGCTGTAGTTGCTGAGCCGGCGGATGCGCTTCACCGCCTCGAGGACGCGCGCGGAGTGGCCATGCGCGGTGTCGACCACCAGCACGTCGACCCCGGCATCGAACAGCGCCTCGGCGCGCTCGATCCCGTCCTCGCCGGTGCCGGTCGCGGCGGCGACGCGCAGCCTGCCGTGGTCGTCCTTGCAGGCATGGGGGAAGCGCTGCGATTTCTCGATGTCCTTCACCGTGATGAGGCCGACGCAGCGATAGGCGTCGTCGACGACGAGGAGCTTCTCGATGCGGTGCTGGTGCAGGAGCCGCATCGCCTCCTCGCGCTTCACGTTCTCGCGCACGGTGACGAGCTTTTCCCGCGTCATGAGCTCAGCCACCGGCTGCTTCGCATTGGTGGCGAAGCGCACGTCGCGGTTGGTGACGATGCCGACCAGCTTCTGCGAGCGGCGCTCGACGACGGGGATGCCGGAGATGCGGTTGTCGGCCATCAGCTTCAGCGCATCGGCGAGCGACGCGTCGGGGCCGATGGTGACGGGATTGACCACCATTCCGGCCTCGAACTTCTTCACCTTGCGCACCTCGTCCGCCTGCTGGGCGATCGCGAGGTTGCGGTGGATGACGCCGAGTCCGCCGGCCTGCGCCATGGCGATGGCGAGCGCGCTCTCGGTGACGGTGTCCATGGCCGCCGAGATGAGGGGAATGCCGAGGCTCACCTCGCGGGTGAGCCGGGCGCGGGTATCGGTCTCGGTGGGGAGGATCGACGAGGCCGCGGGCACCAGCAGGACGTCGTCGAAGGTGAGCGCCTGACGGATTTCCATGCTGTTGCCATCCCTTCCCGTGAGGGGTTCCAAGGTTGGCGCGTCACTATACACAATAGAGGTGGCAAGGGAAGCCTTGCCCACGCCGGGCTCCCCTGCCGCCGGATGCTGCGCCGAAGTCCTCGATATATGGGACTTCGGCGCCATTTTTCACGGGTCGAGCGCGCGAACTAGGCTCCGGCGGTGCCGCGGAAACCCTGGGCGACGACATAGACCTCGGCCGATTCGGCCCGGCTCGCCGGCGGCTTGACGTGGCGCAGGCTGGCGAAGTCGCGCTTGAGCGCGTCGAGCAGCTCGCGCTCGGCGCCGCCCTGGAAGACCTTGGTGACGAAGGTGCCGCCCGGCGCCAGCACCTCGCGCGCGAAGGCGTAGGCCGCCTCGGCCAGCGCCATGACGCGGAGATGGTCGGTGGCGGCGTGGCCGGTGGTCGGGGCCGCCATGTCGCTCAGCACCACGTCGGCGGGGCCGCCCAGCGCCTGGCGCAGCGCCGCAGGCGCCGTCTCGTCGAGGAAATCGAGCTGCAGCAGCGCGGCGCCGGGAACGGGATCGGTGGGGAGCACGTCGATGCCGACGACGCGGCCCCTGCCCGCCTCGGCCTTGATCCGCGCCGCCGCCACCTGCGTCCAGCCGCCCGGCGCGCTGCCGAGGTCGACGACGCGCGCGCCGGGCTAGAGGAAACGGAAGCGGTCGTCGAGCTGGAGGAGCTTGAACGCGGCGCGGGAGCGGTAGCCCAAGCGGCGCGCCTCGCTGACGTAGGGATCGTTGAGCTGGCGCTCGAGCCATTGCGTCGAGGACGGCTTGCGCGCCCCGGCCGTGCGCACCCGCACCGCGGCATGCCGCGCCGTCGTCGGCGCCCGCCCACTGCGTCGGCTGCCGCTTCCGCCCCGGGCCACCTCAGCCCGCCTCAGCGCGCGGTCGCATCGAGCAGGCCGAGCAGGATGCCTTCGCGGATGCCGCGGTCGGCGACGCGCAGCCGCCCCACCGGCCAGAGCCGGCAGATCGCCTCGAGGATGGCGCAGCCGGCGAGCACGAGATCCGCGCGCTCGCCGCCGATGCAGGGATGAGACGCGCGCGCGGCGTAGTTCATCCGCGCGAGACGCTGCGACACCGCGTGGACGCAGTCGAAGGTCAGCACCGAGCCGTCGACCATGGCGCGGTTGTAGCGCGGCAGCTCGAGATGGATGCCGGCCAGCGTCGTCACCGTGCCGGAGCTGCCGAGCATCTGCACCTCGCCGCGGGCGATACGGGCGGCAATGCCGTAGCGCTCCTCGAAAGGCAGGATGGCGGCCCGCATCTCCGCCACCATGGCCGCGTAGGTCGCTTCCGTCACCTCGCGGCCGCCATAGCGGTCGCTCAAGGTGACGACGCCGTGGGGCAGCGAGATGAAGCCCTCGACGCGCACCGTCGCCCGCGGGTCGCGCGGCAGGCGCAGCCAGACGAGCTCGGTCGAGCCGCCGCCGATGTCGAAGACGCAGGCATAGGGCACCCGCCGGTCGAGCAGCGCGGCGCAGCCGGCGACGACGAGCCGCGCTTCCTCGTCGGTGGAGATGATCTCGATGGCGATGCCGGTGTCCACGTGCACCCGCTCGATGAACTCGGCGCAGTTGGCGGCGCGCCGGCATGCCTCGGTGGCGACATAGCGCGCCTGCGTCACCCGGCGATGGGCGACCTTGCCGGCGCAGACCTTGAGCGCCTCGATGGTGCGCGCCATCGCCGCCTCGGAGAGCACGCCGGTGGCGGCCAGCCCCTCGCCCAGCCGCACGATGCGCGAGAAGGCGTCGATGACGCGGAAGCCGCGCCCGGCCCCGCGCGCTACCAGCAGCCGGCAATTGTTGGTGCCGAGATCGAGCGCGGCATAAGTCTCGGCGCCGTGGCGCATCATGTGGAAGGCACTCGGCCCGCCCGCCGGGGGCGTGGCACCGTAGCGAGCCTCTGGGGCGGGCGATGAGGAGGGCTTGTGCACAGGCGACCGGACCCGAGAGGCAATATCACGACATTTTCACCGCACTGGCGGCATGGTAGCGCAGGAATCGCCGGTTGCGAAGCGCCGCCTCTGCCGCGCCGCCGTCCCGCCTCTACA